>DATKAO010000203.1 GCA_035498015.1 Myxococcota bacterium | reverse complement strand
AGCTCGATCAGCCGGGGGAAGACGTACTTCTGGTAGAAGCCCACGGCTCCCAGGCTAGCACCCGGGCGGCTCTCTACGCTGCGCGCAACGCCGTCAACGCGCGACCTGGTTCCGGCCGGCGCGCTTGGCGCGGTAGAGCGCTTCGTCGGCGATCTGCAGCAGGTGGTCGGGAGTCCGCAGGCCCGCGTGCCACTCGGCGACGCCGATCGAGATCGTGGTCGAGACGCGCACGCCGTCGCGGATGAACTCGCAGCCCGCGACCCGCGTGCGGATGCGCTCCGCGACCGTCTCCGTGGCCGGGAGACCCTGTGAGTCGATGAAGGCGATGAACTCGTCGCCGCCGTAGCGGCAGGCGCGGCCCAGCGGCGCGATCTCCTGCAGGATGATCTTGCCGACCTCGCCGATGCACAGCGAGCCCATCTGGTGCCCGCGCACGTCGTTGATGGACTTCAGCCCGTCGAGGTCCATCATCAGGAGACACAGCGAGCCGCTCGTGCGCTGCGCGGTCTCGAACGCGCGCGACAGCTCGAGGTCGAAGGCGCGCTTCACCAACAGCCCCGTGAGCGCATCCACGTTCATCAGCGTGTCGACGCGGTCGTGGAAGCGCTCCTCGATCGCGTCGTGCAGCGAGAAGCGCAGGACCGTCTCGCCCAGGAAGATCTTGTCCCCCTCGGCGAGTGACCGTTCGGCGACTTTCTCGCCGTTCAGGAACGTGCCGTTGCGGCTGCCTAGGTCCACGACCTGGAATCCCCCGGCGCCGTCGGATTCCACCGAGCAGTGTCGCGCCGAGACCGCCGGATCGACGAGCACCAGGCCCGCTACGCTCGGGTCGCGGCCGATCACGACGCCCGCGGCGGGCAGCGCGTGGCGCTTCCCGATGTCCGCACCCGCCACGACCACGAGCCCCGGCGCGCGCCGCACGCCCAGCGTGTCGTCCACGGGCAAGGCGATGCGCGCGACCGTCTGGCTCTTCGGGTCAGTCAAGGCGCGCCCCTCCGCGCTCGTGTCATCGACACGAGGACGTCGGGGGCTTTACTTCATCCAGACGCCCGAGGCGTCGCTGCGGTAGCCCAGCGTCCGGTAAGTCGCGTCCACCAGCGACTGACCCCGCGGGTTCAGCAGGATCGAGGCGCCCATCTGGTTCATGGAGTAGCCGAACGAGAGACCTTCCACCGGGTCGGCGAAGCCGATGCTGCCGCCGGCGCCGACGTGGCCGAAGGCTGCGTTCGACAGCACCACCGAGTCGCGGTCGCCGCGCGCGCGGCGCCGATTGTCCATCGACTTCATGAAGCCCAGCGCGAAGCGCGTCGGGATGAGCAGCGTGGCGTCGCGGTTCGTGGCCATGGAGACCTGGCCCATGCGGCTGAGTGACTCGGGGTCGACGAGCTTCAGCTTGCCCAGCGACCCGCCGCAGGCGAGCGGCGCGTAGATCCCGGCCAGGCCGCGCGCGTTCGAGATCCCGCCGCCTCCGCCGATCTCGGCCGCGTGACACTCGCGCGAGTTGGGATCGAAGCCGCCGCCGTTCAGCAGCGAGAGCGCGGAGATCGACTGCGGGTCCGCCATGAGCGTCTGCGTGAACTCGCTGACCGGGTCACCCGGGCCCGGCAGGAACATGCGCATGGGCGCGATGCGCGGCTCGACCGACTCGGGCGTGCCGATCCAGAAGTCCACGCCCAGCGGGCCGGCGATCTCGTCGCGGAAGAACGTGCCCAGTGACTTCCCCGAGACCCGCCGGACCAGCTCGCCGACGGTCCAGCCGAAGTTCAGCATGTGGTAGCCGTTGCGGATGCCGGGCTCCCAGAACGGGGCCTCCGCCGCGAGCATCTCGACCATGTAGCTCCAGTCGGTGCAGCCGCCGTGACGCACCGGGGTCTTGAACGCGGGCAGGCCGACGGAGTGGTCGAGCATCATGCGCACCGTGGCGCGCTCCTTGCCGTTGCGCGCGAACTCGGGCCAGTACTCGGCGACCGGCGCCTCCAGGTCGAGCAGCCCGCGGCTGGCCAGCACGTGCGCGCAGATCGCGACCGCGCCCTTGGTGCACGAGAACACGATCGACACGGTGTCTCGCTGCCACGGCAGGTTGCGGGCCGGATCGGCCGATCCGCCCCACAGGTCGAGCACCGTGCGGCCTTCGAGCGTGGCGCAGAGCGACGCCCCGACCTCGCCGCGCGCGCTGAAGTTCTTCTCGAACTCGGCGGCCACGGGGAGAAAGCGCGCGTCGCAGGTACCCTGGATCTTGCCGTTCGGAATGTCTCGCTGGATGGTCTCCATGTGGCGAGCATACCGGAGATCCCGGAGCGCGTGCGGCGCGAGATCCTCGCGGGCGAGGCCACGCCCGAGCGCCACGCCGCGCTGCTCGAGTCGCTGGGCTTCGCGCGCGCGCTCGAGCTCGTGCAGGCGCGCGCCCCGCTCGGCCTGGCCCGTGACTCGCTGCGCGTGGTCGCCTGGAACGCCCAGCGCTGCCGCGAGCCGGCGCGCGCCGCCGAGTTCCTGCGGGCCTCGGGTGCCGACGCGTTCCTGCTGTCGGAGCTCGACGTGGGCATGGCGCGCTCGGGCCAGGTGCACGCGCCGCGCGAGCTCGCGGGGCGGCTGGGCTGCTCGGCCGCCTTCGCGGTCGAGTTCCTGGAGCTCGGCCTGGGCGACGCCGAGGAGCAGCGCGCGTGCGCCGGCGGCCGGAACCAGGTGGGCTACCACGGCGGCGCGGTGCTCGCGCGCACCGAGCTCGTGGCCCCCGAAGTGACTCGCCTCGAGCCCGGCGGCCGCTGGTTCGACGGCCGCCGGGGCGAGCGGCGCGTGGGCACGCGCATCGCCGTGCTGTGCCGGATCGCGCTCGGCGCGCGCCAGCTCGCGCTGGCCAGCGTGCACCTCGAGAGTCACTCCGACCCGGCCGAGCGCGCCGCGCAGCTCGCGGTCGTGTTCGACCGCCTCGAGCAGGCCGCGCCGGGCCTGCCCGCGCTGGTCGGCGGCGACGTCAACACGCACTCACTCGGCCGCGCCGAGCTCGAGGACCCCGACGCCTTGCGCGCGGCGCTGGCGCGCGACCCGAGCCGACTCACCGACCCGGTCGCGCACGAGCCGCTGTTCGCGCTGGCCGAGGCGCGCGGCTTCGCGTGGCGCGCCGCGAACCTGCGCCCGGCCCCGACCTACAAGCGCGGCGGACGCGGCGCGCTGCAGCTCGACTGGTTCTTCGCGCGCGGCCTCGAGCTGTCGGAGCCCGCGGTCCTGCCCAGCGACGACCTCTCGGACCACGACGCGGTCGCCCTGTCGGTCCGCCTGCCCTAGGCGAACTTGACGCCACCATCTTCGAGCGGAAGCGACCGGATGCGCTTGCCCGTGAGCGCGAAGACCGCGTTGGCCAGGGCGGGCGCGACCAGCGGCACGCCGACTTCGCCCATCCCCCCGGGAGGGTCGCCGCTCGGCATGAGAACGACCTCGGTGCGCGGCATCTCGGCCATGCGTGGGATCGGGAACGAGTCGTAGCTCGACTGCTCGACCCGGCCATGCTTCACGGTCACCTTGCTGCGCACGGCGTTGATGAGCCCACTCACTGCGCCGCTCTCGAGCTGCGCCACGATCTGGTCGGGGTGCACCGCGATGCCCGGGTCGACGGCGTAGGTGAGCTTCTCGAGCTTCAGCTTGTTCGCCGTGCCCGAGACCTCGGCCACGAGCGCGACGTGCGTCTCGTAGCACTGCATCGACGCGATGCCGAAGGCCCGACCGGGGCCGGCCTCGGTCGAGAATCCCGACTCTTTCACGGCGCGCAGCAGCACCGCCTTCTGCCGTGGCTGCGACGACAGGAGCTCCGCGCGGAAGTCGACCGGGCTGCGGCCCGCCGTGTGCGCGAGCTCGTCGACGAAGCTCTCGATCGCGAACGCGTTCAGCGCATTGCTCACCGAGCGCCAGTAGCCCACGCGGATGCCCACCTCGCGAATCACCGTGCGCAGCTCGAGATTCGGGATGTCGTAGGTGAAGTCCACCAAGCCCTCGGTCATGAAGCCGTCCTTCCCGTCTTTCACGGCGCCGGGGAAGGCGCGCTGCGTGATCGAGGGCGAGATCATCGTGAGCGTCAACGCCGACAGCTTGCCCCCGTCCAGCACCGCGCGCATGCGGTGCAGGCTCGGCGGCCGGTAGAAGTCGTGAGTCACGTCGTCCTCCCGGCTGTAGATGGTCTTCACCGGTACGCCAGGGAGCTGCTTCGCGATCGCGACCGCCTGGCCGATGAAGTCCACGTCGAGCCGGCGTCCGAAGCCACCGCCGATGAACTGCGGGTGGATGCGCACGCGCTCGGCCTCCACGCCGGCGGCCTGCGCGGCGATCGACCTCGCGCCCTGCGGAAACTGCGTGCTCGTCCACACGTCGACGCCGTCGCCCGAGACGCGCGCGAGACAGTTCGGCGGCTCGAGCGACACGTGCGCGAGCATCTGTGACTGGTACCAGAGCTGGATCGGCTGCGAGCGGCTGAAGACTTCGGCGGGATCGCCGGCCTGCCGGATGAGCGCTCCCGCCTCGTCCTTTGCCGCTTCCAGCGCCGCGTAGATCGCCGCAGTGTCGAGCTTCGCGGCCGGACCCTCGTCCCAGGTGATCTTGACGTCGGCGAGCGCGAGGCGCGCCGTCCAGTAGTGATCCGCGATCACGGCCACGCCTTCGCCGATGTCGACGACCTTGCGCACACCGGGCCGGCTCTGCACGCCGCCGGCGTCGAACGACGCGACCTTGCCGCCCAGCACGGGACACTGCGCGAGCGCCGCGTGCACCATGCCCGGCTGCTGCACGTCGATGCCGAACAGCGTGCGGCCGCGCGCCTTGTCGGCAGCGTCGAGCCTGGGGAGCGCCGTGCCGATCACGGAGAAGTCACTCGCCGACTTCAGCGGGACCTCGCGGGGAACCGGCTGACCGGCCGCCTCTGCCGCGAGCTCGCCGTAGGCGTACGACTTGTCGCCGTGGACGACCGTTCCGTTCTCCGCCCGGCACTCCGCCGCCGGAACCTTCCAGCGCCCTGCCGCCGCGGCGACCAGCATCGTCCGCGCCGTCGCGCCCGCCCGGCGCAGCGGCAGCCACGCGTCGCGGATGCTCGTGCTGCCGCCGGTGATCTGTGCGCCCATGAGCTTGTTCAGATACACGGGGTCGGGCGGAGCCTCGGCGACGCTGACTCGCTGCGGCGAGACCGCCAGCTCCTCGGCGAGCAGCATGGCGAGCGAGGTGTGCACGTCCTGACCCATCTCGTTGCGATGACTCACCAGCGTGATCCCGCCATCCGTTCCGATCGTGATCCATGCATTCGGGCGGAATGGACCGGCGGGCTCCGCGGCCGAGCCCAGGCGCACGCCGAGCATCAGCCCGCCGCCGGCGACCGCAGACACCTTCAGGAACTCGCGTCGCGACCAGCCCACGGCGGCGCTCATGTCTTCGTCGCCAGCCGGGCCGCGGCGTCGTGAATCGCCTTGCGGATCCGCTGGTAGGTTCCGCAGCGGCACAGATTGCGCTGCATGGCCGTGTCGATGTCGGCGTCGCTCGGCTTCGGTCTCTTCGTGAGAAGCGCGGTGGCGGCCATGACCTGGCCCACCTGGCAGTAGCCGCATTGCGGCACCTGGATCTCGTCCCAGGCCGCCTGTACGGCTTCGGCGACCCGACCCGAGAGACCCTCGATGGTCGTGACGGAGTGCCCGCCGAGCGCGACGAGTGGGAGCTTGCACGAGAACACCGCCGCCCCGTCCACGTGCACGGTGCACGCGCGGCACAGGCCCTTGCCACAGCCGAACTTCGTGCCCGTCAGCCCGAGATTGTCGCGCAGCACCCACAAGACGGGCGTGGTCGGTGGCGCTTCGACGGTCACGGTCTTTCCGTTGAGCTGGAATGTGGTCATGTCTTCCCCTCGAGCGACTGACTGCACGAACCGTTCCGGCCCCTCGAGCCCCCTCTTCGCGAAGATCGCGTCGCTCTCTGCCGACCCCCCGTCGCCGGCTGCCGACCTTTCGGCACGACTCGACGGCGCGGTCGCGCCCTCGGTTCGCCCGGCCTAGCTGGTGAAGAAGCTCGCGAACCCGTTCTCCGCCTCGGCGAGACACTCGCGGCGGTAGACGCCAGCGCCCCCGAAATGGAACAGCGTCACGTGCGGCTTGCCCGGGATGTTGTCGCCCAGGAACCAGGACCGGCCCTTCGACAGCACGGTGGCGTTCACGAGCCGGTCGACGTGCTTGCGCCAGGCCTCCACGGCCTCGGGCTTGGGCTCGAGCGTGGTGAGCCGGTTCGCGCGCAAGTGCTGAATGGCGCGACCGATCCAGTCGACCATGCCGTCGATCACCACCGGAATGTTCGCGAACGGGCTCTGGGGACCCAAGACCATGAACAGGTTCGGGAAGCCATCGACCATGATGCCCAGATGCGTGCGCGGTCCGTCGCGCCACTTGTCCGCGATCGTGACTCCGCCGCGGCCGCGCACGTCCATCTTCGTGAGCGTGCCGGTCACCGCGTCGAACCCGGTGGCGAACACGATCAGGTCGGCCTCGAACTCGCGCGTGGCGGTGCGCACGCCGCGCTCCGTGAGCTCGGTGATCGGGTCGTCCTTCACGTCGACCAGCGCGACGTTCGGGCGGTTGAAGGTCTCGTAGTAGAAGTGACCGAGCGGGGGCCGCTTCGCGGTGAGGGGATAGTCTTTCGGGCACAACAGCTCGGCGGTCGCCGGGTCCTTCACGATCGTGCGGATCTTGTTGCGAATGAATTCCGCCGCGACCTCGTTCGACCGGTCGTCGATGAAGATGTCGTCGAAGGTCTCGAAGATGAAGCGGAAGCCGCCGGTCTCCCAGCCGCGCTCGAGGATGCGCTGGTGCTCCTCGGGAGTCACGTCGGCAATCGTGCGACCCGCCGGGTCCATGGCGAAGCCGAAGAAGTGCTCGCGCGCCTGCGCCCAGATGGCGTCGTAGTCGCGGCGGATCGCGTCGCGCTCCTCGTCGGTGAGCGGCCCGTTGCGCGCGGGCAGCACGTAGTTCGGCGTGCGCTGCAACACCATCAGGTGTCGGGCAGTCTGAGCGATGATCGGGATCGCCTGGATCGCGGTCGCGCCGGTGCCGATCACGACCACGCGCTTGCCGGCGAAGCTCACGCGCTCCTTCGGCCAGCGGCCCGTGACGTACCACTCACCCTTGAACTTCTCGATGCCGGGCCAGGGCGGCACGTACGGCGTCGAGAGCACGCCGACCGCGGTCACGAGATACCGACACGTCCAGAGGCCGCCCCGGTCGTCGCGCACGGTCCAGCGCTGCGCGCTCTCGTCCCACGCCGCCGACTCGACTTTGGTGTCGAACGCGATGTCTCGGCGCATGTCGAAGCGCTCGGCGACGTGCCGAAGGTACGCGAGCGCCTCCGGCTGCGGCGGGAAGCGCTCGCTCCAGCTCCACTCGTCCTGCAGCTCCTTCGAGAACGAGTACGCGTACACCCAGCTCTCGGAGTCGGTGCGCGCGCCGGGGTAGCGGTTCCAGTACCACGTGCCGCCCACGTCGGACCCCGCCTCGAACACCTGGGTAGAGAGGCCGAGCTCGCGCAGCTCGTGCAGCGCCCGCAACCCAGCGAAGCCGGCCCCGATCACAATCGCGTCGAAGTGCTGCATCGGGGCTCCTTGTAACGGCGCTCTCGCGGGCGTATGGAAGTATGACGCGGAGGAGGACGACGTGTCGCAAGCCGAGCTCGACCGGTTGATCGGAAGGATCCAGAAGGAGTTCTCGACCTGGGGAGCCGACGCGACGGTGCCCTTCATGCGCGAGAGCTGGGAGCGGCTGTTCACGGACATCCGCGAGCGCGCCCCGGTGAAGCAGACGAACGTGAGCGCGGGCGGCGTTCCCGCCGAGTGGCTCGACGCCCCGCAGGCGCGCGCCGATCGCGCGGTGCTGTATCTGCACGGCGGCGGCTACGTGCTCGGCTCCGTCGGCTCGCACCGCGACATGATCGCGCGGCTGTCGGCGGCCGCGGGCGCGCGCGCGCTCGGCCTGAACTACCGGCTCGCGCCCGAGCACCCGTTCCCGGGCGCGGTCGACGACGCGCTCGCTGCCTACCGGTTCCTGCTCGACCAGGGCCTTCTGCCGGAGCGCATCGCGATCGCGGGTGACTCGGCGGGCGGCGGACTCACGGCCGCCACGCTGGTCGCGATCCGCGAGCGCGGCCTGCCGCGGCCCGCGGCCGGGGTCCTCCTGTCACCCTGGGTCGACCTCGAGGGTCTCGGTGAGTCGATGAACGGCGGCGTCGCCGACGATCCGATGGTGGGCAAGGACCTGGTCGCCGTGATGGGGACCGCGTATCTCGCAGGACAGAGCCCGCGCACGCCGCTGGCCGCGCCGCTCCACGCCAGCCTGCGCGGCCTGCCGCCGCTCTTCATCCAGGTCGGCCGGCGCGAGGTGTTGCTCGACGACGCGCTGCGGCTCGCGCAGAAAGCCCAGCGCGAGGGCGTGGAAGTCACTCTCGAGGTCTGGCCCGGCATGATCCACGTGTGGCAGATCTTCGCCAGCGACCTGGAGGAGGCGCGCGAAGCGGTGACCCGCATCGGCGACTATCTGAAGAAGCGGTTCGGGTGACGGCGGACCGGTTCGCGGAGATCCGCGAGCGCTTCGCCGCGGAAGAGCGGGCGAACCGGGTCCCACGCACGGCGGCCGACCTGCCTCGGACCTACGAGTCGATCACGCCCGAGTGGCTCGGCGCCGTTCTGTGCGCCGGCCACCCCGGCGCCCACGTGCTGTCGTTCGAGCTGGGCCCGCCGGACGAGGGAACCTCGAGCCGACGGCGCATCACCCGGATCGAGTACGACGCGACCGGCCGTGCGGCGGGGTTGCCGTCGAGTGTGTTTTGCAAGGGCTCGCTCGCGCTCGCCAACCGCTACATCCTGGCCCTGAACGGCGGCATCGAGGCCGAGGTCACGTTCTACTCCCGCGTCCGCCCGAAGCTCGCGATCGAGGCGCCGCGCGCGCTGCACGCGCGCTTCGATCCGCGCTCGTTCAACTCGATCATCGTCATGGAGGACATGACCGACCAGGTGAAGTTCCTGCGCTGCGACGACACGCTGACCCGCGCGCGTGCCGAGAGCCAGCTGCGTCTGCTCGCGACCGTGCACGGCGCGTACTATCAGAGCGCCGAGCTCGAGCGCTCACTCGCGCCGTTCCGCACCTGGGAGGAGTTCTTCACCGTCACCGCCGAGGAGGCGGGCTTCCGCGACTCGTGCGCGCGCGGCTTCCGCGCCGCTCGCGAAGTGATTCCCGAGAGGCTGTACAAGCGCGAGGCCGAGGTATGGCCCGCCACGTTGGCGTGCGTGGCCCGCCACTCCGAGATGCCTCGCGGGCTGATCCACTCCGACGTCCACCTGGGGAACTGGTACCTCGCGCCGTCCGGCGAGCTGGGCGTGCAAGACTGGCAGTGCACCAGCCGCGGCAACTGGAGCCGCGACGTCGCCTACGCGCTCTCGACCTCGCTCACCACCGAGGACCGGCGCGCTTGGGAGCGGGACCTCTTGCGCTCGTATCTCGAGCTGCTGGCCGAGGCCTCGAATGGCCGCGCCCGGGTGCCGTTCGAAGACGCCTTCCGCTGCTACCGGCAGCAGCTGTTCGCGGCGCTGGCGTGGTGGACCGGCACGCTGGGCCAGCCACCAGAGGCGCCGGCGATGCAGCCGCCCGCGGTGTCGCTCACCTTCATCGGCCGCATGGCGCGCGCGATCGACGACCTGGACGCGCTCGACGCCTAGTCCGCTGGCACGCTCGGTTCGCCCCGCATGGGGTGATAGAGTGGCCGCGTGACCCTGGAGAACGTCGACCTCTTCAGCGCCAAGACCTTCGAGAACGGGCCGCCGCACGCCTTCTTCGCGCGGCTGCGCGCGCAGCCGGGCCTGCACTGGAACCCGGGCCGGCCCGGGCGCGAGCTGATTCCCGGCCGGCCCGAGCCCTTCCAGCAGGGCTTCTGGGTCGTGAGCCGCTACGCCGACGTGGTCGAGGTCTCTCGCGACCACGAGCGTTTCTCGTCGGGACGCGCCAGCGCGCTGAACGCCGACCTGCGGCCCGAGGAGCTGGCTCTCTTCCAGCAGCAGCTCCTGCACATGGACCCGCCGCGCCACACCAAGCTGCGCAAGCTCGTGAATCGCGGCTTCACGCCGCGCATGATCGGCCGGCTCGAGTCACGCGTGCGCGACCACGCGCGCGAGATCGTGGACAAGGTCGCGCGCAAGGGCGAGTGCGACTTCGTGACTGCCATCGCGGCCGAGCTGCCGCTCTTGGTGATCGCCGAGCTCCTGGGCGTGCCGGTCGAGGACCGCTGGAAGCTCTTCCACTGGAGCAACCGCATGGTCGGCGCCGAGGACCCGGAGTACGGCTCGCCGGTCGACGCCCAGCTCGCCGCGATGGAGCTGTTCCAGTACGCGAGCTGGCTCGCCGACCGGCGCCGCGCCGAGCCGCTGGAGGACATCGTCTCCACGCTCGTGCACGCCGACGTCGACGGCGAGAAGCTCGGCGGCCTGGACTTCAACATGTTCTTCTTCCTGCTGGTCGTGGCCGGGAACGAGACCACGCGCAACGCGATCTCGGGCGGCATGGAGGCGCTGTGTCGGTTCCCCGCCGAGCGCGAGAGACTCCTGGCGCGGCCCGAGCTGCTCGACACAGCGGTCGACGAGATCGTGCGCTGGGTATCTCCCGTCATGCAGTTCCGACGCACCGCCACGCGTGACAGCGAGCTCGCCGGCCAGACCATCCGCGAGGGCGAGAAGGTGGTCATCTACTACGGCTCGGCCAACCGCGACGAGCGCGCGTTCGCCGACGCCGGCCGTTTCGACCTGGCGCGCGATCCCAACCCGCACCTGGGCTTCGGCATCGGGGTGCACTTCTGTCTGGGCGCATCGCTCGCGCGCATGGAGATGCGGCTCATGTTCGAAGAGCTCCTGCGGCGCGTGCCCGACCTCGAGCTCGCGGGCCCCGTGACTCACCTGCAGTCGAACTTCATCAACGGGCGGAAGACCATGCCCGTGCGGTTCACGCCGGAGGGCTGAGCCCTGCGCTGGGTGGCGCTCGCGCTGGTGCTGCTGGTCGGAGGCTGCGCCGGGTTCGCGGGCTGGCTCGGCGCCTTCTCCCGGGTGGCGATCGCCGAGCGCCCGATCGGGCCCTACACGTTCGCCTACCGCGAGCTGCCCAACGCCAACCCCGCCGACGTGGGGCGAGTCACGGACCAGCTCGTGGCGGAGCTCTCCGCCGCGGGCGCGAAGGGACTGCGGCCGCTCGGCGTCTACAAGCCCGATGGCTCGGCGCAGATCGGCGTGGCGGTCGGCGAGGGCGACGAGAAGGTCGCGGCGCTGGGCGACGTGAAGCTGCGCAAGCTCGAGGCCGAGCACGGCATGGTGGCCGAGTTCCCGTTCCGCATGCCGCTCTCGTTCGTGGTCTCCTATCTGCGCGTGAACCCCGCCTTCGAGCGCTACCGCGAGGCGCAGGGCTACGAGATCGAGCCCGCCTGGGTGCTGCTGGACGGCCGCACCATCGTCAACATGATGCCGATCGAACGGAGGGCGACGCCGTGAGTGATGGAGTCGAAGAGGTCCGCGGACGCGAAGTCACGATCCGGTTCGCCGCGAAGAAGTGCATCCACTCGCGCAACTGCGTGCTCGGCCGGCCCGACGTGTTCGTGCCCAACGTGAAGGGCGAGTGGATCCACCCCGACCGTGCCACGATCGGCGAGGTGACTCACCTGGCGCTCACCTGCCCCTCGGGCGCGATCAGCTTCACGCGCAACGACGGCGCCCCCGGCGAGCCCGCGCCGGTGGTGAACACGGTGCACGTGCGCGAGAACGGCCCGCTCGCGCTGCACGCGCCGCTGTCGATCGCCGGTGTCGACGCCGGCTACCGCGCCACGCTGTGCCGCTGCGGCGCCTCGGCGAACAAGCCCTACTGCGACGGGAGTCACAACCGGGTCGGCTTCAGCGCGAGCGGCGAGCCCGCGACGAAAGACTCCGAGGCGCTGCCGGTGCGCAACGGCCCGCTCACCGTGACTCCCGCGCCCAACGGCCCGCTGCGCGTGCAGGGCCCGCTCGAGATCGTGACCGGCACGGGCCGCACGATCCTGCGCACCAGCGAGACCTACCTGTGCCGCTGCGGCGGCTCGGCGAACAAGCCCTACTGCGACGGCACGCACAAGCGGAACGGCTTCGTGGGCTAGACCTCGCGGCGCTGCGACGCGCGCGCGCGGGTCGCTAGATCCGCGTCGTGCGCAGCCGCTGCTCGAGCGCGGCGAGCTCCTGCGCGAGCTCGCGCGGCAGACGGTCGCCGAAGGCGGCGTAGTGACTCCGGATCATCGGGATCTCCTCCAGCCAGCCGCCGACGTCGACGCCCAAAAGGACCGCCAGGTCCTCGGGGTCGAGGTCGAGGCCCTCGGTGTCGAGCTCGGACTCGCTCGGCAGGATGCCGATCGGTGTCTCGACGCCCTTCACCTCGCCCTCGCAGCGCTCGAAGACCCACTTCAACACGCGGCTGTTCTCGCCGTAGCCCGGCCACAGGAACTCGCCGTTCGGGCCCTTCCGGAACCAGTTGACCCAGAAGATCTTGGGCAGCTTCGCGCCGGCGCGCTGGCCGATGCGCAGCCAGTGACTCCAGTAGTCGGCCATGTTGTAGCCGCAGAACGGCAGCATGGCCATCGGATCGCGGCGCAGCTCGCCGATCGTGCCGGCCGCGGCCGCGGTCTTCTCGCTGCCGATGATCGAGCCGAAGAACGTGCCCTGCGCCCAGTCACGCGCCTCGTTGACCAGCGGCACCACGGTCGCGCGGCGGCCGCCGAACAGGATCGCGCTGATCGGCACGCCCGCCGGGTCCTGCCACTCCGGGGCGATCACGGGGCACTGCGACGCAGGCGCGGTGAAGCGCGCGTTGGGGTGCGCGGCGGGCGTCTTGCTGCCCGGCGTCCAGGGGTTGCCGCGCCAGTCGGTGAGCCGCGCGGGCGGCTCGGGAGTCATGTCCTCCCACCACACGTCGCCGTCCTCGGTGCGCGCGCAGTTGGTGAACACGGTGTTCGAGGCCACGGTGCGCATGGCGTTCGGGTTCGACTTGTCACTCGTGCCCGGCGCCACGCCGAAGAAACCGGCCTCGGGGTTGATCGCGTACAGCCGGCCGTCTTTGTGGAACTTCATCCAGGCGATGTCGTCGCCGATGCACTCGACCTTCCAGCCGGGCACCGTGGGCTGCATCATCGCCAGGTTGGTCTTGCCGCACGCGCTCGGGAACGCCGCCGCCACGTAGCGCGCGCGGCCTTCCGGCGAAGTCACCTTCAGAATCAGCATGTGCTCGGCGAGCCAGCCCTCGTCGCGCGCCATCACCGAGGCGATGCGCAGCGCGAAGCACTTCTTGCCCAGGAGCGCGTTTCCGCCGTAGCCCGAGCCGTACGACCAGATCTCGCGCGTCTCGGGGAAGTGCACGATGTACTTCTGCTGCGAGTCACAGGGCCAGGCCACGTCTTTCTGGCCGGGCTGGAGCGGCGCGCCCACCGAGTGCAGGCAGGGCACGAACCTGCCGTGCTCGCCCAGGACCTCGAGCGCGCCCGCGCCCATGCGCGTCATGGTGCGCATGCTCGCGACCACGTACGGTGAGTCGGTGAGCTGCACGCCGATGTGAGCGATCGGGGAGCCGAGCGGGCCCATCGAGAACGGCACCACGTACATGGTGCGGCCGCGCATGGCGCCGTCGAACAGGCCGCGCAGCGTGCGGCGCATCTCGGCCGGGTCGCGCCAGTTGTTGTTGGGGCCCGCGTCGTCCGGCTTCTCGGAGCAGATGAAGGTGCGGTCCTCGACCCGCGCGACGTCGCCCGGATCGGAGCGGACCAGGTAGCTGTTGGGGCGAAGCTTCGGATTCAGGGGCTCGGCGGTCCCGCTGGCCACCAGGAGCGCCAGCATCTCGTCGAACTCGGCCTGCGAGCCATCGCAGAGCCGGACGCGCTCCGGCTTACAGAGCGCGGCCATCTCCTCGATCCATGCGTGCAGGGCGCGGTTCGTCATTCCGAGTCCTTTCCTCTTCGCTCTTCGACCGGGGGGCATCCAGATCGGCTTGGGGGCTCTGCTTTGGAACGGCGCGGTCCGTGTCGCAAAGCCTGTGCCGGAGGTCACAGACGCGCGGACACCGGGCTGGCCCTCCCGGAGGAAGGAGAGTGTAAATCGCCACCCCGAAGTAGGTGAAGCACGGGTTTCTCCTGCCGGTCGCTTGCCGGTGGCGCACGCGCAGCTTTTGGTTGCAGGCGGCTCAGAGACCCTTTTCGAGGGCGGCGCGCAGGGCGGGCGGCAAGGGCGCCGCCCGGCCGGTCCGGTCCATCGCGACCACCACGATCTTGCCGGTGATGGCCACCTGGCCGGCCAGATTGCGGATCTCGTAGGCGTAACTCGCCGAGCTGTTACCCACGTGGGCGACGCGCGCGCTGCACGTGATCTCGTCCTGGAACGAGAGGCCGAGCTTGTAGTCGGCCTCGACGTGCACACGCGGCAGGCCGAACTCGGGGTTGCCCACCCAAGTGAGTCCGCCCATGAGCCGCCGCATCAGCCCGTGCTCGGCGACCTCGAAGTAGCGCAGCGCGGCCGTGTAGTGGATGCGCCCGCTGGCATCGGTGTCCACCCAGCTCACGCGCAGCTTCTCTTCGTGTACGACCGGCACCTCCGGAAGTCTGAACGGGCCGCGTGATAGCCTGCAAGTCGATGAGCGAGATCCAGCACCGCACGATCCAGACCAACGGCATCCAGCTGCACATCGCCGAGGCGGGCTCCGGCCCGCTCGTGCTGCTCTGTCACGGCTGGCCCGAGTCGTGGTACTCCTGGCGCCACCAGCTTCCGGCGCTCGCGGCCGCCGGCTACCACGCGGTCGCGCCCGACATGCGCGGCTACGGGCGCAGTGACTCCCCGGCCGAGATCGACCGCTTCACGGTCTTCCACCTGATCGGCGACATGACCGGCCTGTGCGACGCCCTGGGCGCGCGCCAGGCGGTGATCGTGGGCCACGACTGGGGCTCGATCGTGGCCTGGAACGCGGCGCTCGTGCGCCCCGACCGCTTCCGCGGCGTGGTCGGCATCTCGGTTCCGTTCTTCCCGCGCGGGCCGATGCCGCCGACGCAGATGTTCAAAGCGCTCGCCGGGGACAACTTCATGTACATCCTCTACTTCCAGGAGCCCGGGAAAGCCGAGCGCGAGCTCGAGCGCGACCCGCGCCGCACCATGCGCATGCTGCTGTACAGCGCGTCGGGTCAGCTGCCCGACATGCCCCTGCGCCAGGTGCCGAAGACCGCCGGCTTCCTCGACGCCATGTTCGAGCCGCCCGGACCCTCGCCCTGGCTCAGTGACTCGGACCTCGACTTCTACGCGGGCGAGTTCGCGCGCACCGGCTTTCGCGGTGGCCTGAACTGGTACCGGAACTTCGACCGCAACTGGGAGCTGCTCGCGCCGTTTGCGGACGCGAAGGTCACCGTGCCCTCACACTTCATCGGCGGACTGCGCGACTTCGTCGTGACCGGACCCGAGCGCAAGGGTCCCGGCCCCGGCGTGCAGATGCTGCCCGCCTTCTGCAGCGACCTGCGCGGCACGACCCTGCTCGAAGGCGCCGGTCACTGGACCCAGCAGGAAGATCCCGAGGGCACGAACCGGGCGCTCTTCGACTTCCTGAAGGGCCTCGGCTAGCCCAGCAGCGCCCGGACGCGCGCCAGCAACGGCGCGCCGGCACGGGCGAGCTCGACGGCGTTCGGCACCACCCAGTCGGCGTGGGCGCGGCTCGGCTCCACGAAGGCGTCGTGCATGGGGCGCACGGTGGCCTCGAACTGGGCGCGCACGGAGTCCGGGCTGCGGCCGCGCTCGGCCACGTCGCGCGCCAGGCGGCGCTCGAGCCGGAGACCCTCGGGCGCATCGACGAACACCCGCAGGTCGAAGCAGGCGCGCAGCTCCGCGTCCGCCAGTGCGAGGATGCCGTCCACCACGACCAGCGCTCGGGGCTCGGCGCGCCAGGTCGTTTCCGAACGCCGGTGCCGCGCGAAGTCGTACATCGGCACCTCGACCGCCTGGCCGCCGCGCAGCGCGCGCAGGTGGGCGACCAGGAGCTCCGTCTCCAGCGCCTCCGGGTGGTCGAAGTTGCGCGCCGCGAGCTCGTCGAAGGGGAGCCCCGCGAGGTCGCGGTAGTAGGAATCCTGGGCGATGCGCAGCACGCGCTCCGGGCCGAGCGCGTCGGCCAGGACCGCGGCCAGCGCGCTCTTCCCGGCGCCGCTCCCGCCGGCCAGTGCCACGCAGACCGGGCGCCGCATGGCGCGGATTTTGTCCGTGAAGCGCCGGGCCGACAAGGCTAGACTCCGCCACCCCCAAGCGAAGGAATCCCGTCCATGACTCATGCTTCCCTGCTCCGCAATGCGGGCGTCGCCGCGCTGCTCGCCGCCACTCTGGCGTGCGGCTCCCGCGACGCGAGCAAGGGCGGCGCTGCCGCCTCCGCCGCCGGGGGCGACAACTCGGTGGTCGCCAAGCTGAACGGCAAGGACATCACCGGCTCCGAGCTCGAGACCTACATCAAGGACGACCTGTACAAGCGCGAGGTCACCGACAAGAACGCGAGCGAAGCCTACGAGGCGCGCTCGCAGGCGATCGAATCGCTGATCGACGAGAAGCTGCTCGGCGACGCCGCCGCCAAGGCCGGCAAGTCGCCCGACGACTACATGACCGAGCGCATCAAGGCCCTGCCGGTGACCGACGACGAGGTCAAGGCGTTCTTCGACGACAACCGCCAGCGCCTGCCGGCCGACGCCTCGCTCGAGGCCTTCTCCGCGCGCATCCGCCAGCACCTCGAGTCACAGCGCCCCGACAAGGTGCGCGCCGACCTGCGCAAGAACGCGCAGGTGGCCGTGCTCATGCAGCCGCCGCGCATCAACGTCGACGCGACCGGCCCCTCGCGCGGGCCCGCCGACGCGGCGGTCACCGTGATCGAGTTCAGCGACTACCAGTGCCCCTTCTGCAAGCGCGCCGAGCCGACCGTGCTCGAGCTCCTGAAGAAGTACCCGACCCAGGTGCGGCTGGTGTACCGCCACATGCCGCTCGACGGCCTGCACCCGCGGGCGCGCGCGGCCGCGATCGCCGCGGTCTGCGCCGAGCAGCAGGGCAAGTTCTGGGAGTACCACGATCTGTTGTTCGCGAACCAGCAGGCGTTGGGCGATGCCGACCTCGAGAAGTACGCCACCGACCTGGGGCTCGATGCGGGCAAGTTCAAGACCTGCCGCCAGGACCCGGCCAGCGAGACACGCGTCAACGTCGACGCGGTCGCCGCGCGCCAGGCGGGACTCACGGGCACCCCGGCGTTCTTCGTGAACGGGATCCTGATCTCGGGCGCGCGCCCGATCGAGGACTTCACGCGCTGGATCGACCAGGAGCTGGCCGACAAGGGCGGAGCGCCCAAGCCGCCGGCTTCGTGACCGTGGGCCGCGTGGGCACGCGGCCCACGCTCCGTCAGGCCCGAGGGAAGCAGGCCACCAGCGCGCGCATCCACTCGCGCAGGCCGGGGCCGTGCTCGGCGGTCGACTCACCGAGCCGCACCGCGACCACGTCGCGCGCCGGCGCCACGAACAGGTACTGCCCGGCGTAGCCGTTCGCCGAAAACGTGCCCTCGCCGCCCGGCTGCAGCCACCAGTGCGCGCCGTACTCCTGGCCCTCGTGCGCGGAGCCCGGAGTGAGTCGCCGCGCGTGCGCCACCCAGCCCTCGGGCAGCACGCGCTCGCCGTGCCACACGCCGTCGCGCAGATACAGGTAGCCGAAGCGCGCGTAGTCGCGGGCGCTCGCGAACACGAACGACGAGCCGATCCAGGTGCCGGCGGCGTCGCAGCGCGCGCTGGCGCTGGCCATGCCCAGGCGCGCGAACAGCTCGCGCCGCAGGAACTCCTGGACCGCGGGGCCGCCGCCGGCGATCGCGCGGCCGGCGATCGCAGACAGGAGGTTGCTCGTGCCACTCGAGTAGTTCCAGACCGTTCCGGGCCGGTGCTCCAGCGGGAAGTGCGCGGCGAAGTCCGCGACGTCGTCCTTGCCCGACCCGAACAGCATCTCGATCACGTCGGAGCGCTGCGCGTCCACGTAGTCCTCGCGCCAGAAGAGACCGCTCGACATGCGCAGCAGGTGTTCGAGCGTGATCGCGCCGCGCGCGTCGCCGCGCGCGCGCCACTGCGGCACGTCGGCGCGCGCACCGGTCGCGAGCTTGCCGTCGCGCACCAGGATCCCGACCAGCGCGTGCAGGAAGCTCTTCGCGATCGACCACGAGAGCAGCGTGGAGTCGGGCCCGTGGCCGGGGCCGTAGCGCTCGTGCACGAGCAGGCCGCGCCAGATCACCGCCAGCGCGTGGGTCTGCCCCAGCGCGTCGAGCCCCCCGGGCTCGCGGAAGCCCGGGGGCGGCGCGCCGGGCAGCCAGTCGGTCGAAGGCCAGCCGCTCATGCGGACCCCGCCTTGCCGCGAGCGAGCTTCTCGATCTCGGTGCGCAGCAGCGCCACCTCCTGCGCCAGATTCTTGATCGAGAGACTCGCGCGCGAGAGCCGCACCGCGTAGTTCAGGCAGATCGCCACCAGGAACAGCTCACCCAGGAAGAACATGGTCGAGCTCGGCGTCCAGGCGCCGATGGCGCGCGTGAGCATGCGCAGGCCGTCG
>DATKAO010000202.1 GCA_035498015.1 Myxococcota bacterium | reverse complement strand
GATCGAGATAGGCGACCGAGTAACCCTCGAGCGCCGGCCGGTGGGCGGCGTCCATGCCGCGCGCCAGCTCGCTGCGCCGCTTGGCGAGCGAGATGAACAGCGCCAGCGTCGACGAACACAGGAGCAGCCAGTTCGACGGGTTCGTGCCGACGAGCTCGGCGCCCAGGATCACGCGCAGCACGAACCCGGCCGAGAGCAGGAACACGTCGACCAGGGTCACGTGCTTGAGCCCGAACTGGTACAGGATCTCCTTCGCGACGTAGGCGCCGATCACGAGCATGGCCGCCGACACGCGCGAAGCCGCGGCGCAGGCCACCCCCGCTGCCAGCAGCGCACCGGCGAAGGCGATCGCGGCCGTCTTCGAGACGCGCCCCCCCGCGACCGGGCGCTGGCGCTTCTTCTCGTGCAGCCGGTCGCGCTCCGCGTCCATGGCGTCGTTCAGCGCGTACACGGCGGAAGACACGAGTGAGATCGCCGCCACGCCGAACAGGAACGGCACCGGGCGCAGCGTGCCCCCCGCCGCCAGCGCGAACGGGATCGGCATGAGCACGAACACGTTCTTCGCCCAGTCACGCGGCCGCGCCAGGCGCACGAAGTCCGACGCGGCCATCTAGAAGCCGATCCGCCGCATCACGAAGCGAGGCAGGTTGCGGATCACCAGCATCACCAGCCCCCAGATCGGCGGCGCGTAGACCACGGGCGTGCCGCGGTCGAGCGCGCGCAGCACCTGGCGCGCCACCCCGTCGGGCTCGCCCGCGAACGGGGGCGGCTTGAGCCCCTCGGTCATCGAGGTCCGCACGAACCCGGGCTTCACCGTGATGGTCACCAGGCCCTCGCTGCGGAACTTGTGGTCGAGACCCTCGAGATAGCGAGTGAGTCCCGCTTTGGCGGCGCCGTACAGGATCACCGGCTTGCGCCCGCGCTCGCCCGCGACCGACGACCAGACGCAGAGCGTGCCGCCGCCGCGCGGCAGCATGCGCTTCCGCGCCTCCTCGCAGAACGCGACGGTGTTCGCGAAGTTGGCCGCGAGCAGCTTCTGACAGAACTCGGGGTCGGCCTCGAGCCGCTCCTGTGAGCCGAACAGGCCCGCGCTCACCACCACCAGGTCGAAGCCGCCCAGCGCCTGGTCGGCCCGCTCGAGCGCCCCCGCGAAGCCCTTCGGCTGGAGCAGGTCGCACTCGAGCCAGCCGACCTCGCGCGCGCCCCGCGCCTCGAGGTCCTTCGCGCTGCGCGAGAGGTCGTCCGCCGGGATGCCCAGCAGGAAGAGTGACTCGCCGCGTTCGGCCAGGAGCCGCGACAGGGCCCGGCCCATGCCGCTGGTCGCGCCCAACAGGACTGCCTTCACACGTCGTCCCCGAGCAAGCGTACCGACAGCGCGCTGCGCAGGCGCCGCTCGGGGTCCCACTTGCGCCGCACCTCGAGGAAGTGCGGCAGCCGCGGCTCCATGGCGCGGAAGTGAGTGCCGCGGGTCAGCACGTCCTTCGCCATGTACACGCGCCCGCCCGCCTCGAGCACGATCTCGTTCAGCGCGTCGACCAGCGCCTGGGTGCGCTCGCCGCGCAGCGGCACGTCGAGCGCGATCGAGATGCCGGGCTTGGGGAACGACAAGAGGCCGCGGCCCTCGGCGCCGCAGTCCTTGATCACCGACACCGGCGACGGGCAGCCGCGCCGGGTCATGATCGCGAAGAAGCGGCGCACCACGCGCGTGTCTCGTTCGATCGGCAGCACGCACTGGTACTGGGCGAAGCCGCGCGGCCCGTACAGGCGGTTCCAGTGCAGGAGTCCGTCGAGCGGCCAGAAGAACGCCTGCGGGTGGGCGATCGCCGCGCGCGGCCGGCTCTGCGAGTGGAACCAGAGCTTGTTGAAGACACTCACCGTGAGCGCGTTCACGAGCCCGATCGGCAGCGGCGGCACCGACAGGCGCTCGCGCAGCAGCGGCGGCTGGGGCGGCGCTTCGCCGGCCTCGGCCCAGCGGCCCATGACCGCGAAGCCGCGGCCCATGCCCGGCCCGCGCTGGGTGCTGTCGAACCAGGTCTTGGTCATGGGCCAGCGGCGGCTCGACTCGAGCAGTGTCTCGACCAGGTCGTCGATGTCGGCCACGCGCCGCGTCTCGGTGTAGAGCCAGGCGCTGGGGATGCGCTCCATCTTTAGCTCGACCTCGAGGATGTGACCCGTGAGTCCCATGCCGCCCAGCGTGGCGCGGAACAGCTCGGGCTCGGTCTGCTCGGAGACCTCGAGCACGCGCCCGTCGGCGACGCGCATGCGCAGGCTGCGCACGTGCTCCCCGAACGTGCCCGCCACGTGGTGGTTCCCGCCGTGGACGTCCGAGGCGACCATGCCGCCCAGAGTCACGTACTGAGTGCCCGGCGAGACCGGTGACGCCCAGCCGCGGCGCAGGAACACGCGGTTCAGGTCACGCAGCGACAGACCCGCCTCGGCGCGCAGCACGCCGCTTCCGGGATCGAAGCCCAGGATGCGGTCGGCCCGGCGCGAGTTGGCGACCACGTCTGCAGGCGACGCCGGCAGCGACGCGTCGCCGTAGGAGCGCCCGAGCCCGCGCGAGAGCGCGGCGCTGGCGGTCGCGGCCTCGAAGTTCTCCGAGGCCCGCTCCATCCCCTCTACGACGGGATACCGTCCCCAGCCGGATAACTCGGTCATCGTGCGCTGCGCCTCCGGCCGATATCGGTTCCAAACGGTCGGACTATGGTATTCGCCCACTCGGCGGAGGGCGGCAAGGATTGTCGACGGTCTCGGACGCACGCGCATGGCTGGTCGATCTGGACGGGACGCTCTATCACGCGGCCCCGGTGAAGGCGGCCATGGCGCTCGAGCTCGTGGCTGCGGGGCTGCGCGTGGCGCCGCTCCTGCGCCGCTTCCGCGCCGAGCACGAGCGCGTGCGCGCGCTGGACGGCGCAGGCAGCGACCCCTTCGCGCGCCAGCTCGCCGGGGCGGCGCTCGCGCTCGGGGTCGAGCCGGCGACACTGCTCGGTGTCGTCGACGACTGGATGTTCCGGCGGCCGGGCAAGTGGCTGCGCGCCGCGCGGCGGCGCAGCTTCCTGGCCGAGCTCGCCGCCTTCCGCGCCGCGGGCGGGCGCACGGCGCTGGTGTCCGACTATCCGGCGCGGCAGAAGCTTACGGCGCTGGGCGTGGGCGCGCTGTTCGAGACGGTGGTGGCCTCGGGCGAGCCCGGCGGGCCGCGCCGCCTCAAGCCTTCGCCGGAAGGCGTGCTCGCCGCCGCCGCCCGGCTCGGAGTCAGGCCGGCCGAGTGTCTCGTGATCGGCGACCGCGAGGACGCCGACGGCGAGGCCGCGCGCCGCGCCGGCATGCGCTTCCGCCGGATCTCCGGCCTCTAGGGCTCAGAATCCTCGGCAGGCTCGGCG
>DATKAO010000201.1 GCA_035498015.1 Myxococcota bacterium | reverse complement strand
CATCATCTCGAGGATCAGCTCCGCGAAGCCGTCCGGGACGCCCTCCACGCGCGTGCGCGGGTCGGGCGCCGGCGTGTGGCGGTGGTGGTAGGTCACGTCGCCCTCGCGGAACGGCACGGCGCCGGTCACCAGCTCGAACAGGGTGACTCCCAGCGCGTAGATGTCGGCGCGGCCGTCGACCGACTCGCCCAGCGCCTGCTCGGGCGCCATGTAGTACGGCGTGCCGCCGATCAGCGTGGCGGAGCGGCGCACCTCTTCGACCATCTTCGCCAGGCCGAAGTCCATGATCTTCACGACCTTGCCGCGCGTGAAGAACAGGTTCGCGGTCTTGATGTCCCGGTGCACGATGCGCCGCTCGTGCGCGTACTCGAGCCCCGCACAGATCTGCACGCCGAGCCGCGACGAGTCACGCGCCGAGAGCCGGCCCGCGCGCCGCAGAATCACGTGCAGCGGGTCGCCTTCGAGCAGCTCCATGGTGATGAAGAACTGCTGGTCTTCCTGGTCGGCGTCGAACAGCGTGACGATGTTGGGGTGATTCAGCGCCGCGGCCGCGCGCGCCTCGCGCAGGAAGAGCTGCACCGCGGAGGGATGGTCGCGCAGGTTGTCGGGCAGGCGCTTCAGCGCCACCTCGCGGCCCAGCCGCTTGTCGCGCGCCCGGAACACCACGCCCATGCCGCCGCGCCCGATCTGCTCGATGATCTCGTAGCGGCTCTCCGCGACCAGCGGCACGGTCGCCGCCGTGACTCGGCCGGTCTGGTCCTTGGGCTGCGTGAGCCGCTTGCGCAGCGCGTCGATGCGCGCGCCGATCTCGGGATAGGTCGGCTCGTCCTCGCGCAGCTTCTCCAGCACCTCGAGCGCTCGGCCCGGCTCGCCGGAGCGCTCGAGCAGCTCCGACAGGCGCGCGCGCAACGCCGGGTCGACGCCCTCCTGCGAGTCGCGTTCGATGCGCTCCTCGAGCTTGCGCGCCGCGAGGTCGGTGTGACCCTCGCTCTCCAGCGCGTCGGCCAGGAGCAGACAGGCTTCGGAGTAGTTCGCGTCGCCGGGCAGCACCTGCTGCAAGAGCTTGATCGCGCGCGCGCGGTCGTCGTTCTGCTTGGCGATCATCGCGGCCTGGAACGACTCGCCGCTGCGCTCGAGCACGCCGATCATGCGGTCGGTCTCGCCCGCCTCGCGGTAGCAGGCCAGCGCGCGCTCGTAGTCGGCCGCGGCCTCGTAGGCCTTGCCGGCGCGGATCGGGTCGCCCGCGCGCCGGAACATCTCGGCCGCGCGCACCGGCTCGCCCGCCTTCTGGTACAGCCCTGCCGCGCGCGACCACTCGGAGAGTGACTCGCGCAGCTTCGCGGCCTCGGCGAAGTACTCGGCGTACTCGTAGTGTTCGGCGGCGCGCGCCTTGGCGCCCTGGGTGTCGTGCATGCGCGCCAGCAGGAAGTTGGAGAGCTTGTCCTGGCCTTCGCGCGCCAGCGCACGCGCCGCGGCGGGCACGTCGCCCTGGAGATAAGGAGTCACAGCCGGCGGGCAGCCCTTGAACAGCACGCCCTCGGTGCGGCCCAGGTCCACGTCGACGATCACGCTGCCGTAGCTGTCGATGGTGACCTCGCGCTCGGTGACGCGGTCGCCGCTGCCCAGCGCGATCCAGTGCCGGCCCAACGGCAAGCCCAGCCGCACGGCCTGGCCGCGCATGTGCCGGAACGTGTCGGGCCGGCCCATCACCGACACCGCGCACTCGCGCACCGGCTGGCCGTCCCAGGTGACCCGCACCTCGATCGCGCAGTGTCTCGGCTTCAGGTCGAACTCGAAGCGGCGCGTGTCGCGGCTCGCCACCGTGACGTGCTGCAGCTCCCAGCGCTCCTCGAGCGCGGCCTCGCCGCTGGAGCCGTACAGCTCGCCTTCGACCATCAGCCAGTACTTCCCCGGCGCGACGCCGCGGAACTGGGTCTCGCGCGACACCAGGTGGTGTTCCATGCGGGTCGACACGCGGCTCTTCGCGGCTTCGCGCTCGGCGGGCGTGCGCTTGCGCCGCGGCTTGCGGCGCGAGAGCGACACGCTGAAGCTGCCGCGCAGGTCGTCGGGGTAGGCGATCACGACCACCAGGTCGCCGTGGCCGCGGGCGGTGCGCGCCGCCACGAGCAGGAGCGCGAACAGACACAGCGCAGCCGTGAGCCAGCGCTGCCCGGAGGGGCGGATCGCCCAGGCGCGGAACGCCGACGCGCGCCGTTGCCAGCTCGGGTCGAGCGACGCGTAGCTCTGGTCCAGCGTGAACTCGATGCGCGGCGCCCAGCGCGCGTAGCTCGCCGCGATGTCGCTGCGCGCGTCGGGCGGAATCACCGCGTCGAGATCGCCGAACGACGGCGGCTCGGCGGGGGTCGCAGCTTCCGCGGCCTCGGGGCGCTCGGCGCGCTCGCGCGCCGCCTCGCGGGCGGCCTGGCGCGCCAGCCGGCGGCGGAGTCTCTCGCGGAACGGCCCCTCGTGACCCGTGCCGCGCTGTGACTCGTCGCCGTTCCCCAGCGAGTTCCAGTCGCGCGCCGGCGCCTCGTCCTGGGTCGCGGCCGGCGGCTCGTCCGACGCGCCGCCGTCGAAGGTCGGCGCGACCTCGAAGCTCCCCGCCTGCGCCGCGGGCGCGGCGCCGAGGAGCGCTGCCGCGACCAGGAGCGCGGCGACATGGCCGGGGGACGAGATACGCATCGGAGTCGGCGAACTCTTCGGTGTCGCAGGGCCTTCGGTTGAGTCGCCGCGTGCCCGGGAGCGCCAGGCTCGCCGCCGGACCGGCGTCCGAGATAGCATCGGGCATCGGGAGCGGTGACGATGCGCGCCGGGACATTCCTGACGGAAGAGATCGAACGGGGACCGGCAGGTCCGAAGGTCGGCGCGTTCTTCGACGTCGACGGAACCCTGATCTCGGGCTTCTCGGGCATCGCCTTCTGGCGCGACCGGCTGCTGTCCGGCCAGATGGGCCTGGCCGACCTGTCCGAGAACCTGCTGGCCTGGGTCGGCTTCCAGCGCGGCCAGATCGGCTTCTCGGGCATCCTGGCGGCCTGGTCGGGCATGCTGCGCGGCACGCCGGAGCAGGAGCTGGTCGACACCGGCGAGAGACTGTTCAACTCGGAGCTGGCCGCGCTGATCTATCCCGAGTCACGAGCGCTGGTCGAGGCACACCTGCGGCGCGGCCACACGGTCGCGATCGTGTCTGCGGCGACGCGCTACCAGATCGCGCCGCTGGCGCGCGACCTGGGCATCGAGCGCGTGCTGTGCACGCGGCTCGAGGTCGACGAGGGGAAGTTCACGGGCAGCTTCGTCCGCCCGCCGTGTTGGGGCGAGGGCAAGGCCGACGCGGTGCGCGGGCTCGCGGCGGAAGAGGGTCTCGACCTGGCCGAGAGTTACTTCTACAGTGACTCGAGCGATGACCTGCCCCTGTTCGAGATCGTGGGCCGGCCGCGCCCCACCAACCCCGACTCACGACTCACTCGCATCGCGCAGCGCCGGATCTGGCCCACGCGCAGCTTCGCCAGCCGCGGGCGGCCCGGCTTCTCGGACGTGGCGCGGACGCTCCTGGCCACCGCCTCGAGCGGGCTGGCGCTCGGGCTCGGTATCTCGCTGGCGGCAGTCACGGGCCGGCCCAAGACCGCGATCGACTTCGCGCTCGGCGCCTGGGGCGACCTGGGCACGGCGCTGGCGGGCATCGAGCTGCGCGTGCGCGGCGAGGAGCACCTGTGGTCGTCGCGGCCGGCGGTGTTCATCTTCAATCACCAGAGCTCGCTCGACGTGCTGCTCCTGTGCAAGCTCCTGCGGCGTGACTTCGTGGGCGTGGCGAAGCAGGAGCTGCGGCGCATCCCGGTGCTCGGTGCCTTCTCGGCCATGCTCGGCACGGTGTTCGTCGACCGCGCGAACTCGAGCGCGGCGATCCAGGCGCTGCAGCCCGCGGTCGACGCGCTGCGCACCGGCACGTCGCTGGCGATCGCGCCCGAAGGCACGCGCGCGCCCACGCCGCGCCTGGGCCGCTTCAAGAAGGGCGCGTTCCACATGGCCATGCAGGCGCGCCGGCCGATCGTGCCGATCGTGATCCGCAACGCGCTCGACGCGCTGCCCAAGGCCGGGCTGGTGGTGCGGCCCGCGACCATCGACGTGGTGGTGCTGCCGCCGATCTCCACGCGCGACTGGACCCGCGAGTCTCTCGACGCGCACATCGAGGAGGTGCGCAATCTGTACGAGGAAGTGCTGGCGGGCTAGCTTGCGCGGCCGTGGAGAGTGAGAGGCATCCCCGCGATCGGCTGCGCCCGACACTCGGCCTGTTCGACGCGACGCTCTTGTGTGTCGCCTCGGTGATCGGCTCGGGCATCTTCCTCACCCCCGGCGAGATCGCCACGCGCCTGCCGCACGCGGGCCTGATCCTGGCGGTGTGGGTCGTGGGGGGGCTCTTGTCGCTGGCCGGCGCGCTCGCCAACGCCGAGCTCGGGGCCATGTATCCGCACGCCGGCGGCGACTACGTGTACCTGCGCGAAGCCTTCTCGCCCTTCGCCGGCTTCGTGACCGGCTGGGTGTCGTTCTTCGCGATCTTCACCGGCACCGTGGCCACGCTCGCGGCCGGAGTGAGTGAGGCGCTCGCGGTCTTCGTGCCACTCTCGGACGCCGCGCGGCTGGCGATCGCGCTGGCGGTCACGCTGGCCGCGAGCTGGCTCAACGTGGTCGGCGTGCGCGAGAGCGCGCGCCTCAACAACGCGGGGGCGCTGTTGAAGATCGCCTCGCTCGGCGCGCTGGTGGCGCTCGCTCCGTTCGCGGGCGGCGGCGACGCCAGCCGGCTCGCGGCGCTCGTGCCCAACGGCCACGAGGCCGGCTGGAGCGACTTCGGCCTCGCGCTCTCCCCGGTGCTGTTCAGCTATCTGGGCTGGAACGCGACCGTGTACGTGGCCAGCGAGATCCGCGACGCGCAGCGCAACGTGCCGCGCTCGCTCTTCCTGGGGCTGGCGGTCTGCATCGCGGTCTATCTCGCAGTGAACGCGGTGTATCTCTACGCGCTGCCGCTGCCCGAGCTGCAACACGCCGCGAATGCCGGACAGGCGGCGGCGGAGCAGCTGTTCGGGCCGGTGAGTGGCACGTTGCTCGCCGTGTTCGTGCTCGGCTCGATCGTGGCCACCCTGAACGCCACGATCCTGGTCGGCCCGCGCATCGCCTACGCCATGGCGCTCGACGGCCGCTTCTTCCGCGGGGTCGACGCCGTGCACGCCACGCGCCAGACGCCGCACGTGGCCATCTGGGTGCAGGCCGCGGTCGCCTGCGCGCTCCTGCTCGTGCTGCGCAGCTTCCCGAGCGTGCTCGACTTCACCACCTTTGCGATCGTGCTCGCGACCATCGCCGACACGCTCGCGCTCTACGTGCTGCGACTCACCCGCCCCGAGCGCGCGCGGCCGTATCGAGCCTGGGGCTATCCCTGGCTGCCGGCCGCGTACCTGATCGCGAACGTCGCGGTCGCGCTCAACCTGATGAACGGGAAGCCGCACGAGTCACTGGTGTGTTTCTTGGTGATCGCGAGCGCGGTCCCGTTCTGGCTCGTGTTCGGACGCGCCCGCAGCTAGCGGGCGCGTCCGAGGCGACTCACGAGCGTTTCAGGGCAGCGGCGGGAAGGCCGCGATCGCGCCCGACCGCGTGGCAGCTTTGATCGACGAGCCACTGTTCAGGATGAAATCGCCGGGTTGGGGGTTGACGCCTGTCCCCGTGACGCTCACCGACGCGGACGACGGACAGGCAGGCGAGGAGCCGAGGGCCGTGTAGTTGATCGTCATGATTCCGGTCGCGTCGACGTGCGTGGCGTCGCCGTTGCAGCTCAGGGTGATGTCCACGGGCACGACGGCCTTCACGAGCACGCCCTTCTTCTGCGTCGTCACCATGTGCGCCATGTCGAACGACACGTCGCCGGTCCCAACGGCCGTATCGAACAGCGGGTTCGTGTCGATCGCGGCGATCACGTTGTTGTTCAAGTTCGAGCAGTCGAGAAACAGGTACATGCCCTGCGTCTTCGTCGGAGACGTGCCGACGCAAGTCTGGAAGACATCTTTCTGATTGGCGCCGGTGCTGTCCCCGACGTCGTCGCCCTTGCCGTTGGTGGTCTGGCTGAGCGCCTTGATCTTGATCGTGAGTTGGTGCGCGGTGATGGGTCCGCCCCCGGCGAGAGCGGAGAGCGGAACCGCGACCATGAGCGAAGCGACGGCAATGCCGACGCGTCCGGCGAGACTCGAAATCTTCACGAGCGGGCCTCCAATGGGGTAGTGGATGGCAGCTCGCGACTGCAAGCTCGGTACCGTGCTCGCAGGCGCACCCAGGGCACGCCGGAGCGCGCAGTGAGTCACTTTGACGCGCTCGACTGGACGGATGAGGCGCGCCGTCCGTCGGACGGACGGCGCGCCGAGCCCTCAGAAGAGAATGGGCGGGAACGACGAGATAGACCCCGAGCGATTCTTGATCGAGATCGATGAGCCGCTGTTCACGATAAAGTCACCTGGTCCAGGGTCCACTCCGGCTCCGACCATCTGGATGCTGCCGGAGAGCGGACACGAGTCACTGGTGCCGAGCGCCGAGAACTTCACGGTCATGATTCCGGGCGCGTCGACGTGCGTCGTGTCGCCGTTGCAGCTGAGGTGTACCACCACCGGGACGACCACTTTGGTCATGATCCCGTTCTTGCTCGTCGTCACCCCGTGCTCCGTGTCGATTTCGAGCGATCCGATGGCCACGGCGGTGTCGAAGAGCGGGTCCGTGTCGATCGCCGCGATCATGTTGGTGGTCGGGTCTCCGCAGTCGATGAAGAGATACACCCCCTGCGTCTTGGTCGGCGGACTCCCCACGCAGGTCTGGAAGACGTCCTTCTGATTCGCCGACACATTGTCCTGACGCTCGTCCCCCTTGGGGGCGTTCGGGTCCTGGCTGATGGCCTTGAGCTTGATCGAGAGCTGATGCGCCGTGATCGGTGCTCCACCCCCCGCCGCGGCCGTGTGCGGAATCGCGAGACTGAGTAACGCGAGTGCGATGCCCAAAGTCCGGATCATGAAGTCCTCCTCCTGCGCGGAAGGGATGTAGGGTCCGGCGGGACCGCGCAAGGGTGGTAAAGTCGCCTCACCCTATGCGTGCTCCGCCCGATGAAGCTCTCTTCAACTCGGGCGACTGGCTCGTGACGGAGACCGCGCGGCGTGCGGACCCATTCGTGCTCCGCTGTGCCGGCGCACGGTGGACCGGAGCTCGACTCGCGGCGTCGGCGCTCGCGTTCCAGGCCGAGCTCGCACGGCTCGGAGTCGCCCGTGGAGAAAGGGTGCTGATCGTGGCGCGCGACACACCGTGCTTCGTGGCGGCGTTCCTGGGCGCGATGCGCGGCGGCGCTGTGCCCGTGCCGATCTCCACTCTGCTTCCGGCGAAGGACGTGGCGTTCATCGCGCGCGACGCCGACGTGCGCGCCGTGGTGCTCGATCGCGGCCTCGGCGAGTCACTCTTCGATCCGGCGCTGTATCCGAGCGCGACGCCCGTGATCGCGGCGGGCGTGTTCGACTTCGAGGGCATCGCGCGCGGGGCGGAGCCGGCCGCCGCGCCGACCCGGGCGGGCGACCCGGCCTTCTTCCTCTACACGTCCGGCACCACGGGCGAGCCCAAAGGTGTGGTGCACCGCCACGCCGACCTGCCGGTGACCGCCGAGCGCTACGCACGCGGGGTGCTCGGCCTGGGGCCCGGCGACCGCTTGCTGTCGGCCGCGAAGCTCTTCTTCGCCTACGGCCTGGGGAACTCGCTGACCTTCCCGCTGGCGCTCGGCGCCGAGGTGGTGCTCGCGCCCGAGCGCGCCACGCCCGAGGCGATGTTCGAGCTCGTCGCACGCGAGCAGCCGACCGTGTTCTTCGGCGTGCCGACGCTCTACGCGGCCATGCTCGCCCACCCGGGCGCCCCCGAGTCACTGGGCCGCGTGCGGCTGTGTCTCTCCGCGGGCGAGGCGCTGCCCGCGCCGCTCTGGGAACGCTGGCGCGCGCGCTTCGGCGTCGAGATCCTCGACGGCCTGGGCAGCACGGAGATGCTGCACATCTTCGTGTCGAACCGGCCCGGACGCGCGCGGCCGGGCTCGAGCGGCGAGCCGGTGCCGGGCTATGCGGTGCGCATCGTGGACGAAGACGGCCGCGACGTGGCCGACGGAGAGACGGGCACGCTGCTGGCGCAGGGCGAGAGTGCCGCGCGCGGCTACCACGAGCGGCCCGAGCAGACCGCGCACACCATGTTCGCGCCGGGCTGGCTGCGCACCGGCGACGCCTACCGGCGCGACGCCGACGGCTTCTACTGGAGCGTCGGGCGCACCGACGACCTCTTGAAGGTGAGCGGGATCTACGTGTCGCCCTTCGAGGTCGAGTCGCTGCTGGCCGCGCACCCGGCGGTGCTGGAAGCCGCGGTCGTGGGGCAGCCGGACGAGCACGGACTCACCAAGCCGCGCGCCTTCGTGGTGCTCGCGCCGGGTGCGCAGGCCGGCGATGCGCTCGCGCGCGAGCTGCAGGACTACGTGAAGGCAAAGAGCGCGCCGCACAAGTATCCTCGGCGCGTGGATTTCGTGGCCGAGCTGCCCAAGACGCCGACCGGCAAGATCCGCCGGCACCTGCTGCGCGGAACCTGACGTGAACGCGACGGCCGACGGCATTCCGCGCGAGCTCGAGACCTCGCCCGAGCGCTATCGCCATTGGCGGCTCGCGGTCGACGGCCCGGTGGCGCGACTCACACTGGCGGTCGACGAGGCGGGCGCGCTCCAGGAGGGCGTGGTCCTCAAGCGCAACAGCTACGACCTCGGCGTGGACCTCGAGCTGCGCGACGCGGTGACTCGCATCCGCTTCGAGCACCCCGAGGTGCGCTGTGTGGTGCTCGAGAGCGCGCTGCCCGACGTGTTCTGCGCCGGCGCGAACATCGCCATGCTGGCGCGCTCCTCGCACCCGCTGAAGGTCAACTTCTGCAAGCTCACCAACGAGACGCGGCTCGAGCTCGAGGACGCCACGCGCGCGGGCCAGCGCTGGATCGCCGCGCTCTCGGGCACGGCGAGCGGCGGCGGCTACGAGCTGGCGCTGGCGTGCGAGCGCATCCTCCTGGTCGACGATCGGCGTGCCGCGGTGAGTCTGCCCGAGCTGCCGCTCCTGGCGGTGCTGCCCGGCACGGGTGGACTGACTCGCCTGGTCGACAAGCGTGGCGTGCGCCGTGACCGCGCCGACGTGTTCTGCACGCTCGAAGAGGGCGTGCGCGCGCCGCGCGCGCTCGAGTGGGGCCTGATCGACGCCAGCGCGCCGCCGAGCGAGTTCCGGGCGCTGGTGGGGCGCGAGATCGCCGCGGTGCCGGAGCGCTCGGCGGGACCGGCGGTCCGGCTCGAGTCACTCGCGCCGGCGGTCAGCGACCGCGAGCTCCGCTACCGGCACGTGCGCGTGCGGATCGATGGCGAGCGGCGCCTGGCCGAGCTCGAGGTCGCGATTCCCGATGCCGGCCTGCCCGGCGGGCTGCGGCTGGCGCGCGAGCTCGACGACGCGCTCCTGCGCCTGCGCCTGCACCACGCCGAGGTGGGCCTGTGGCTGCTGCGCGTGGTGGGCGAGGAGGGCTCGGCGCAGCGGCTCGACCGCGCGCTGCTCGCCGATTCCTGGCTCGCGCGTGAGGTGCGGGCGCTGTTCGGCCGCGTGCTGAAGCGGCTCGAGAACTCCGCGCGCTCGAGCTTTGCCCTGGCCGACGCGAACGCCTGCTGGATCGGCGTGTTCCTCGAGCTCGCGCTGGCCGCGGACCGGACCTATCTCCTGCGCGACGCCTCGCCGCGCATCGAGCTCACGGCCGCGAACTTCGGCGCCTACCGCATGGGCAACGGACTCACCCGGCTCGAGACGCGCTTCCTGGGCGCGCCCGAGCAGCTCGCGGCGCTGCGCGCTGCGCAGGACCGGCCGCTCTCGGCCGACGAGGCCGAAGCCCTGGGCCTGGCCACCGAGTGTCTCGACGAGATCGACTGGGACGATGCGCTGCGCGTCGCGATCGAGGAGCGCGTCAGCTTCTCGCCCGACGCGCTCACCGGCATGGAGGCGAGCTTGCGCTTCGCCGGCCCCGAGACACTCGAGACCAAGATCTTCGCGCGCCTGTCGGCTTGGCAGAACTGGATCTTCCAGCGCCCGAACGCCGCCGGGCCCGACGGCGCGCTGAAAGCCTACGGCCGCCCCGAGCGGGCGAAGTTCGACTGGAGTCGCACGTGACCATCGACCTCGACGCGCGCATTCCCAACAACGTGGACCTCGCGGGCGACGCCAAGCTGCGCCGCGCGCTCGAGAGCTGGCAGCCGGCGTTCCTGCGCTGGTGGCAGGAGCGCGGGCCCGACGGGCTGCAGCGCGACGAGATCTACCTGCGCACCGCCGTCGGCGTCGACCGCCAGGGCTGGGCGCACTACGACTACGTGCGCATGCCGGACTACCGCTGGGGCATCTTCCTCGCGCCGCCCGAGCCCGGCCGCGCCATCGCCTTCGGCGACCCTGCGGGCCGGCCCGCCTGGCAGCAGGTGCCGGGTGAGCACCGCGCCGCGCTGCGCCGGCTGATCGTGACTCAGGGAGACACCGAGCCCGCGAGCGTGGAGCAGCAGCGCCGGCTCGGCGCCCGCGCGCCGTCGCTCTACGACCTGCGCAACCTCTTGCAGGTGAACGTGGAAGAGGCACGCCACCTGTGGGCCATGGTGTATCTCCTGTTCAGTCACTTCGGGCGCGACGGGCGCGAAGAGGCCGAGGCGCTGCTGGCGCGCGAGAGCGGTCAGGCGGACCACCCGCGCATCCTGGGCGCGTTCAACCGCCCGATCGCCACCTGGCTCGACTTCTTCTGCTTCGCGACGTTCACCGACCGCGACGGCAAGTACCAGCTCGCCTCACTCGCCGAGTCGGGCTTCGATCCGCTGTCGCGCACGTGCCGGTTCATGCTCACGGAAGAGGCGCACCACCTGTCGGTGGGCGAGGGCGGCGTGAGGCGCGTGGTGGCGCGCACCGCGGAGCTGATGAAGCGCGACCCCAACGAGGACGCGCGCGCGCAGGGCGGCATCGACCTGCCGCTGCTCCAACGCTTCATCAATCACTGGTACAGCGAGAGTCTCGACCTGTTCGGCTCGCCGGACTCGTCCAACGCCGCCGCTTACTTCGCGACCGGGCTGAAGGGCCGCTACCAGGAGTCGAAGACGGGCGCCTACGACGACCACGTGCTGCTCGAGGGCGCCTACGCGGTGGAGAAGCCGGCGGCCGCGGGCGGCATCGAGCGCCAGGAGGTGCCGGTGCGGCGCGCGATCAACGCGCTGCTCCAGGACGCCTACTCGCGCGAGTGCGAGAAGTCACTCGCGCACTGGAACCAGGCCCTGGCCTCCGCGGGTCTCTCGTATCGCCTCTCGCTGCCGCACGCGCGCTTCAACCGCAGGATCGGGCCGTTCGCGGAGTCGCACTGGCTGCCCAGCGGCGCGCCGGCCCCGGACCGGGCGGCGGTCGCGGCGCACCTGCCCACGGCGGACGACGGCGCCTGGCTCGAGGCGTTGCAGGACGGGCCCGTGCTGGCGCGCGGGCAGTGCGCGAGCTGGCTCGCCGCGCCGAGTCACAAGATCGACGGCCAGCCGCTCGACTTCGAGTACGTGCGCTTCGCCTGAGCCCCTGATTCGGCGGACCCGCGCCGGCTGGGCCGAGATACACTCCGGCCATGAAGTTCATCTTCGAGGTCCAGCTCAAGCCCGGACGCACCGCCGAGGAGTACGCCGCGACCTGGATCCGCGCGAGCGAGATCCTGCAGCGCGCGCCCGGGGCACGCGGCACGCGGCTGCACCGCAAGATCGGCGACCCGAGCACGCTGCTCGCGATCGCGAGCTGGGAGTCGAAGGCCCAGCGCGACCGGCGCGAAGAGTATCTCCAGCCCGACGCCGCGATGCGCAAGGTGCTCGACGAGCACCTCGAGATCGTCGACTTCCACTTCATCGGCGAGTACGAGGAGGCCGAGTGGGTGGTCGAGCCGACGGCGCTGAAGTGATTCAGCCGTCTCCGCCCAGGATCATCACGTAGATGTTCGCGCCGTCCCAGAAGCCGTTGCGGATCTTCTCGGGCAACGCCTGCCAGGCTTGCTTCAGCGTGCCGCCGGGCGAGGCGTCGAAGGCCAGGAGGCACGAGTAGTCGTAGTCCCAGGCCGCGCGGCCGTTGACGGTCTCGGCTGCGGCGGGCAGCCCGCGATAGAAGAACGCCTGGTAGATGTCGGTGACGAGCTGGCGGCGCGCGTACCCGAGCGACCCCTTGGGGAAGTATTTCCCCTCGAACACGATCTTGTGCGGGAACGGGTGCCGCAGCGCGAAGTCCGGGCATGGTTGCACCAGGGCCGATCCCCTCTTCGACTCACCGATCCACTGCTGGTAGATCTCGGAGGCGTCCTTGTCGAGGTTCTTGGTGAAGGGGTGTTTGACCCTGTGGGCGGGCGCGGCCTCGGAAAGCCAGGGCATGCTGCGGTGGTACTCGTTCAGGAGCGCGTAGCGCGCATCCTCCTCTTCGAGCCCCGCCTGCTGGATCTCCGCGAAGAGACACGGCAGCACGTGGCCGTTCAGGAACGCCGACTCCGGCAGCTTGAGGTGGCGCTCCTCCGGCTTGGCGCCCGCGCGAGCCCGCTTCACGGTCTCTCGGATCGCGAGGTCGAGCTCGCGCGCGGCCGGCAGTGAGCCACTCAGTCTCTTGGCGAGGCCATCCAGAAACTCTCGTGCTTCCAGCTTGCTCATGCCACTTCATCGGCCCGTGACACGAGTGAGTTGAGTCAGCGCTGACCTCCCTGCGGCGCGCTCATCTTCTGCATCACCTCGTCGAGGTTGAAGCTCGCGGGCTTCTGGCGCGGCGGGAACTCCTTGAAGGACCCGATCCACTTGCCGACCAGCGCCTGCGCCGGCACGACCACGAAGGCGCGATTGAAGAACCACGCCTCGTACTCGAACGACTCCGGCCCGCGCTCGAACGGATCGGCGCGCAGGTTGATCAGCATGGGCGTGCGCAGGTTCGTGAACGGATAGCGCCACACGCCGATGCCCTCGTGCTCCTGGATCTTGAAGTGGACCTTCCACTGCAGGTAGCGGAGGGCCATCAAGTCACCGTCGTCGCTCCAGTACAGGAACTCCTTGCGCGGTGACTCCTTCACCTCGCCCTTGAAGAAGGGCAGCAGGTTGTACCCGTCGAGGTGGACGTGGAACGACTTCGCGCCCGACGTGCACGACTTCTGGCAGCGATCGACCACCGTGGTGTCGCCACCGGCCGCCGCGAACGTGGGAAGGAAGTCCTCGTGCGCGAAGATGTCGTTGTAGACCGTTCCCGGCTTGATCACGCCGGGCCACTTGATCAGGGTGGGCACGCGGAAGCCGCCCTCCCAGTTGGTCGCCTTCTCGCCCTTGAACGGCGTGGAGCCGCCGTCGGGCCAGCTCATCACCTCGGCGCCGTTGTCGGTCGTGTAGACCACGATCGTGTTGTCGGCGATGCCCATGTCGTCGAGCGCCTTGAGCAGCGCGCCCACGTCGGCGTCGTGCTGCTGCATCCCGTCGGGATATACGCCGAGGCCCGTCTTGCCCTCCCACTCGGGCGACAGGTGGGTGTTCACGTGCATGCGGGTCGAGTTGAAGTAACAGAAGAAGGGCTTGCCGGCCTTGTGCTGGCGCTCCATGAAGTCGATCGCCGCCTTGGTGAACTCCTCGTCGACGGTCTCCATGCGCTTCTTCGTGAGTGGCCCGGTGTCTTCGATCTTGCCGTCGGCGAAGGAGTGAATGACTCCGCGCGGACCGAAGCGCTTGCGGAACTCCGGGTTCTTCGGGTAGTCGGGGTTCTCGGGCTCCTCTTCCGCGTTCAGGTGATAGAGGTTGCCGAAGAACTCGTCGAAGCCGTGTTTCGAGGGCAGGAACTCGTCCTTGTCGCCCAGGTGGTTCTTGCCGAACTGGCCCGTGGCGTAGCCGAGCGGCTTCATGATCTCGGCGATCGTCGGGTCCTTCGCGGAGAGACCGATGTCCGCGCCGGGCAGGCCGACCTTGGTGAGTCCGGTGCGGATCGGCGACTGACCCGTGACGAAGGCCGCGCGGCCGGCGGTGCAGCTTTGCTGTCCGTACCAGTCAGTGAACAGCGCACCCTCGTTCGCGATGCGATCGATGTTGGGCGTGCGGTAACCCATCATGCCGCGGTTGTAGACGCTCGGGTTCCAGTAGCCGATGTCGTCGCCCATGATGAAAAGGACGTTCGGCTTGGCCGAGGCCTTGGCTGCCTCCTGGGCCGGAGCCGGCGGCGAGAGACTCGCGAGCAGGAGCGCAGCCAGTACGGCGAGGCGGGGGACGTTCATCCACTGACTCCATGCGCAATGAGGCGCGTCGCCCCATGGTACCTGCTCCGCAAAATTCCTTGACCGCGAGTCCCCGGATGCGGTAGAAATTGAGCATGGTCATGTCTGACCGTGGTCAGGATCGTTCGGGGCGGCGCGAGCGCGGCAAGCGCGAGAAGCTCGGCCGCATCCGCGTCGCGGCCCACAGGCTCTTTGTGAAACAAGGCTTTGAGCGCACCACCACGCGCCAGATCGCGGCCGAGGCCGACATCGGGGCGGGCACGCTGTTCCTCTACGCGCCCACCAAGGAGGACCTGCTCGTCCAGATCTTCCAGGACGAGGCGGGGCGCGCCGTGGAGCGCGCGTTCGCGCACATGCCGCAGGCGCCGCTGCTCGAGCAGCTCCTGGCGGTGTTCCATGCGCTGATCGAGTTCCACGCCGCGGACCCGGCGCTCGCGCGCGTGTTCGTGAAGGAGCTGCCCTTCGTCGACGACTCACGCCACGGCCTGGCTCACTTCATGGCCCAGCTGTACGCGCGGCTCGGCGGGCTGGTCGAGGCGGCGAAGGCGAGCGGCGAGCTCGGGGCCGACGCGCCGGTGCGGCTGCTGGTGCAGAACCTGTTCGGGATCTATTTCCAGCAGCTTCAGCTCTGGCTGGGCGCGCGCGCGCCCGAGCCGAGACCCGAGGATGAACGACTGCGCGAGGCGCTCGAGCTCCAGCTCCGCGCCGTGCGCGCGAAGGAGTGACTCGATGGCGGTGCGCAGCGGAAAGCAATATCTCGAAGGGCTGCGCGACGCGCGCACGGTATGGCTCGACGGCCGCCGCGTCGACGTGAGCACCGAGCCGGCGTTCGCGGGCTCGCTGTCCGGCATGGCGGGGTACTTCGACTGGCAGCTCGCGCACGCCGACGACTGTCTCGCCACGGACCCGGTGAGCGGCGCGCCGATGAACGCCAGCCTGATCGTGCCGCGCAACGCCGACGACCTGCGCCGACGCAACCGTTGCTTCGACCGGCTCGCGCGCTACTCGGCCGGCATGCTGGGCCGCACGCCCGACTACGTGAACGTGACGCTGGCCGGCTTCGTGGCGCGCGCCGACGTGTTCGCGAGGCAGGGTGACTCACGCGGCGCCGAGCGCCTGCGCCGCTTCCACCGCGAGGTGATCGAGCGCGACCTGTCGCTGACGCACACCATCATCCACCCGGTGATCGACAAGGCGGTGGGCGAGCTCGAAGGCGTGAACCGCGACCTGGCCACGCGCGTGGTGCGCCGCACGCCGGAAGGCATCGTGCTGCGCGGCGCGAAGATCCTGGCCACGCTCGGCCCCTTCGCCGACGAGCTGTTCGTCTATCCCGGCCAGCCGCTGCCGCCCACGGCGGGCGATTGGGCGCTCAGCTTCTCGATCCCGCTCGCGACCCCCGGTCTGCACACGGTCTGCCGCGACCACTACGGCGTGGCCGGGCCGATCGCCGACCGGCCCTTCTCGGCGCGCTTCGACGAGCAGGACGCATTCATGATCTTCGACGACGTGCTCGTGCCCTGGGAGCGCGTGTTCATCGACGGCGACGTGACGGCGTACAACGAGCTGCTGCGCGAGGGCTGGGCAGGGAACATCATGCAGCAGACCTGCATCCGCGCCGCGGTGAAGCTCGAGTTCGCCTACGAGCTGTGCACGCGCATGGCGCGAGTCACCAACAGCGAGGCGCGGACCGACGTGATCCAGATGCTCGGCGAGATCTGGGGCTACGCCACGCTGACGCGCGCCGCGATCCGCGCGGCCGAGGACGGCGCGCACGACTGGGGCAACGGCGCGTTCTTCTGCGACGACCGCCCGCTGCGCGCGGCGCGCGCGCAGATGCCGGGCTGGATGGCGCGCACCAACGAAGTGATCAAGCTGATCGGCTCGCACAACCTGCTGGCCACCGCGTCTGCCGAGGCCTTCGCCTCGCCCGAGCTCGGCCCGTTGATCGAGCGCTACATGCCGGGCGCGCGGGGCATCAGCGCGCGCGAGCGGGCGCTGCTGTTCCGCACCGCGTGGGACTTCGCGGGCTCGGCGCTCGGCGGGCGCGTCGAGCAGTACGAGCGCTTCTATCTCGCGAGCGCCGCGCGCAACTTCGGGCTCGATCACCTGCTCGCGCAGCGCGGAGAGTGGTCCGAGTGGCCGGCGTTCCTGGCCGCGGCGGGGATCCAGCCGTGACGGCGCGCGTGGCGGGCGTCGAGATCGCGACCGAGCACTGGATCGGCGGCAAGCGCGTGGCCTCGCGCGCCACCTTCGCGACTCACTCGCCGATCGACGGCGCGCACCTGGCCGACGTTTCGGCGGCTGGGAAGGGCGAGGTCGATGCAGCGGTGGCCGCGGCCCGCGCGGCCTTCCCGGGCTGGGCGGCGTTGGGCGCGCAGGGCCGGCTGCCGATCCTGCAGCGCTTCGCCCAGGGCATCCAGGCGCGCGCGGCGGAGCTCGCCGCGGTCGAGACCGCCGACAACGGGTCACTGCTCGCGGGCAACCTGGCGCGCGTGGTGCCGCGCGCCGCGCTGAACGTCTCGTTCTTCGCGGACTGGGCGGCGACCCGGCTCCAGGGTCACACGATCGATTCTCCCGAGGTCACCAACCACGTGCGCTACGACCCCGCGGGCGTGGCGGCGCTGATCACGCCCTGGAACGCGCCGCTCATGCTCACCACCTGGAAGGTCGGCCCCGCGCTGGCGGCGGGTGACACCGTGGTCGTGAAGCCGCCCGAGTGGGCGCCGCTCACCTGCTCGCTGCTCGCCGACATCGCGCGCCAGGCCGGCGTGCCCGACGGCGTGCTGAACGTGGTGCAGGGCATCGGCGAGGAAGCGGGCGCCGCGCTGGTGGCGCACCCCGACCTCGACCGGATCAGCTTCACCGGCTCGACCGACACCGCGAAGTCGATCGGTGAGTCAGCCGCGCGCTCGATCACGCCGCTGGCCGCCGAGCTCGGCGGCAAGTCGCCGTTCATCGTTTGCGCCGACGCCGACCTCGACGCGGCGGCGCAGACCGTCGCGGGTCAGTACGCCAACGCGGGTCAGGTGTGTCTCGCCGGCACACGCGTGCTGGTCGAGCGCTCGATCGCCGATGCGTTTCTCGACCGGGTGCGCGCCGCCTCGGCGCGCATGACCGTGGGCGATCCGCGCGACGCGAAGACGCGCGTGGGTCCGCTGATCACGCGCGAGCACTTCGCGCGCGTGAGCGGCTTCGTCGAGCGCGCGCGCGCCGCGGGCGGCCGGCCGCTGTTCGGCGGTGAGCGGGACAAGGCGGGCGAGCTGTACTTCCAGCCCACGTTGTTCGACCACGTGCAGCCCGACTTCGAGATCGCGCAGCGCGAGGTGTTCGGTCCCGTGCTCACCTGGCAGACCTTCGAGCGCGACGACGAAGCCATCGCGCTGGCCAACGGCACGCGCTACGGCCTGGCCGGCGTGCTGTTCAGCCGGAACGAACGCCGCGCCATGGCGATCGCCGAGCGCGTGGTCGCGGGCACGCTGTGGGTCAACTGCTTCTTCATCCGCGAGCTCGCGGCGCCGTTCGGCGGCGCGCGTGACTCGGGCCTGGGCCGCGAGGGCGGCGCCTGGAGCTTCGACTTCTACTGCGACGTCAAGAACGTCGCCGTGCGAAAGGGATCGTTCCATGGCAGTGACTGAGCTGGGCTACATGGGCCTCGGAGTCTCGGACCTCGAGGCGTGGCAGAAGTTCGCGCGCGAGATCGTGGGTCTCGAAGTGGTCGACGAAGGCGAGGGCGATCGCTGCTACCTGCGCATGGACTACTGGCACCACCGCATCGTGCTGCACCGCGACGAGTCCGACGACCTGGCCTATCTCGGCTTCCGCGTGGCTGGCGCCGACGAGTTTCTCGACACCCAGAAACAGCTCGCCGACGCCGGCATCGAGTTCCGGCTCGGCACGGTGGAGGAGGCCGAGGAGCGCCGGGTGCTCGAGCTGCTGAAGCTCGCCGATCCCGACGGCAACCCGATCGAGATCTTCCACGGGCCGCTGGTGCGCTTCGCGAAGCCCTTCCATCCGGGCCGCGGCATGCACGGCAAGTTCCTGACCGGCGAGGGCGGGCTGGGTCACTGCATCGTCCGCGAGCGCGATCCCGAGGCCGCCGTGCGTTTCTACCAGGCGCTCGGCATGCGCGGCGGCGTGGAGTACAAGTTCGGCAAGGGCGTCCGGTCGCTGCAGCTGCGCTTCATGCACTGCAACGCGCGCGACCACTCGGTGGCGTTCGGCATCGGCTCCCCGCAGAAGCGGCTGAATCACATCATGCTCGAGGTCGACAACCTCGACGACGTGGGACTCACGCACGATCTCGTGCGCAAGGCCAAGATCCCCGTGCACATCCAGCTCGGGAAACACTCGAACGACCACATGTACTCGTTCTACTTCCGCAGCCCGTCGGGCTTCATGATCGAGTACGGCTACGGCGCCCGGCCGGCGACGCACCAGTCGGAGTACTACGGCGAGGACTTCTACGGCCACGGGCCGGAAGAGGGGGGATTCTGATGCCGAGCGAAGGCCGGAACGTGCTCGAAGGGCCGCGCCAGGAAGTCCGCCGCATCCTGCACCAGGGACGGCCGCAGTGGGTCGCGCTCGAAGGCAGCGAGCTCGTGCTGGGCGACGGCCGGCGCGTGGCCGAAGCGTCGGCGACCTATCTCGCGCCTTGTGAGCCGACCAAGATCCTGTGCATCCACCTCAACTACGAGTCACGGCGCGTGGAGTTCCGCGCCGAGCCGCTGACCACGCCGACCTACTTCCAGAAGCCGGTCACCGCGCTGAATGCCCACCGCGGCACGCTGTGCCGGCCGGCGAACTGCCAGTATCTCAACTACGAGGGCGAGGTCGCGGCGGTGGTGGGCCGGCCCATGCGCAACGTGGCGCCGGCCGACGTGTGGGAGCATCTGGCCGGCTTCGCGCCCGCGAACGACGTGGGCGCACAGGATTTCCGGGACACCGACGCGGGCTCGATGTTGCGCGTGAAGGGTCAGGACGGCTTCTGCCCGATCGGGCCCGGCCTGGTGCGCGGCGTCGACGTGCGCCAGAGCGTGGTGCGCACGGTGCTCAACGGCAAGACGGTGCAGGAGGGCAAGGTGTCGGAGATGATCTTCGGCATCGACTACCAGCTCGCCGACCTGTGCCGGCACATCACGCTCCTGCCCGGAGACATCGTGCTCACGGGCACGCCCGCGAACTCGCGGCCCATGAAGCTCGGTGACGTGGTCGAGGTCGAAGTCACCGGCATCGGTCGGCTGTCGAACACGGTGGTCGAGATCCCGGCGCCGAAGCACGAGATCGGCCACCAGCCCACCGACAGCAAGTCGGTGCGTGCGGTGGCGCTGGGCAGTGACTCGCGCCGCCCGCCGGGCGACGCGCCCAAGGAGTGAGCATGGCGTTCGTCCGGAACCTCTGGTACGTCGCGGCCTGGAGTCACGACGTGCCCGCCGGCAAGCCCGTCGGCGTCGAGGTGCTGGGCGAGCCGCTGGTGCTCTACCGGCGCGGCGACGGCGGCCTGACGGCGTTCGACGACCGCTGCCCGCACCGGCTCGCGCCGCTCTCCCTGGGCCGGGTCGAGGGCGACGACCTGCGCTGCATGTACCACGGGCTGCGCTTCGCGCCCGACGGCAGGTGCGTGGAGCTGCCGGGCTCGGCGAAGCCTCCGGCGCGCCTCGCGGCGCGCACGTTCCCGGTCGTGGAGCGCTGGAGCTGGATCTGGGTCTGGCCCGGCGACCCGGCGAAGGCCGATCCCGCGCGCGTGCCCCGGGCCTTCGGGCTCGAGGACCCGGACTGGGTGTACCGCAGCGGGGCGCTGGACTACGCAGCCGACTACGAGCTCCTGAACGACAACTTGTGCGACTTGTCGCACCTGGACTTCGTGCACGAGAAGTCACTCGGCTGGGCGAGCGGGTCGAAGTGGTCCAACGACTCGCCGCGCATCTCCGCCGAGGACGACGGGCTGCGCATCGAGCGTTGGTTCCGAGATCACCCGATCATGGGCAGCCAGCCGCAGCGCGTCGACACCTGGAGCTCCTACCGCTACGTGCTGCCCGGACTGTTCCTGCTCACCACGCAGGCGTTCCCGGTCGGCACGGCCGAGGCGAGCGGCCTCGGCCCGCCCGACGGCAAGCCGATCTTCCACCGCATCGACCAGCAATCGGTGACGCCGATCGGTGTCGGACGCTCGCGCTACCTGTGGGCGCTCGGCTTCCCGCGCGCGATCGCGACGCCCGCGTTCCTGGAAGGCGCCTATCAGGTGACTCGCAAGTCGTTCGACGAGGACAAGCGCATCATCGAGGCGCAGCAGCGCATCTGGGAGCGCCTGCCGCCGGAGCGCAAGCCTTCCGCGATCCCCCAGGATCAGGCTCCGGCCATGTTCCGGCGCCTGGTCTCGCAGCGTCTCGCGGACGAAACAAGCTGAGCCGCGCTCAGCGGGCCCCGCGCTCGCGCTCGAGCTCCATCTTCCGCCGCTCGAGCGCTTCGCCGAGTGACTTCACGTCCACGGCCTTCTTGGCCATCGGGAACATCTCGCCCTGCTCTTCGTCGACGTGGTGGTTGATGTACTCGCCCAGCACCGTGACCTTCGCGTCGTAGAGCTCGTCGCCCGGCGCCATCGCCTCGATCTGGTCGATCAGGTCCTTGGCGCTCGCGTGCTCGACCAGCGCCTCGTCCATGAGCTGGTCGTCGTCGATCGCGGCGCGCACGGCCGGATAGAAGATCTCCTCCTCGATCTGCGAATGCACCTCGAGCGCGCGGCAGATCTGCGAGGCGAGCTTCTGCTTGTCCTCGTCGGCGGCGTTGCCGTCGACCAGCGATTGATAGGACTTGAAGAGCTTCTTCACCGCCTTGTGGTCTTCGGTCAGGAGGGTGATTGCATCGGTTCCGCGCGTGGCCATGGAGTGACTCCCCGAATGGGTGGTGTGGCTGTGAGTCTGCAAACGAGGTGCCGCGGCTCCGCGCGCGTGCGCCGCTGCCGGCGTGGCGGAGGCCGCTTCGTCTACAAATCGCCGTGGCACGTGCCTTGCGAGTCGCTGCAGCACATGGGCACGAAGGCTGCGCGCTGGCAGCGCTCCCCGTACGCCGCCGACGACGGCTGCGTGAACGTGGTCGTAGAAACGCCAAAGGGATCGCGAAACAAGATCAAGTTCGACGACGATCTGGACTGCTTCCGCCTCTCGGACGTGCTTCCGGCCGGGAACACGTTTCCCTACGACTTCGGCTTTCTCCCCGGCACGCGCGCCGAAGACGGTGATCCGATCGACGTGCTCTTGCTCATGGACGAGTCCACTTTTCCCGGGACGCTCGTGATCTCACGGTTGGTCGGGGTGATCGAGGGCGAGCAGACCGAAGACGGGCGCACCGTGCGCAACGATCGCCTGATCGCCGTGTCGGTCGATGCGCGCGACTACCGCGACGTGCACTCGGTGAAGGACGTGAGCTCCCATCTGATCCGGGAGCTGGAGCACTTCTTCCGCTCCTACGCGGAGATGGAGGGGCGCAAGTTCCGCTTTCGAGGTCTGCGCGGCCCGCGCCACGCGATGAAGCTGGTGAAGCGCGCGCGGCTCAGCCGGCGGCGCTGACCGTGTCGGAGGGACTCATCTGGCTGTTCGGCGGCGACCTGCCACCGAGCCCGATGCTGCTGCACCAGGCGTGCGCGCGCGGCGTTCTGGTCTACCTGCTCGGCGTGCTGATCGTGCGCGCGGGAAAGAGCCGGCTGATCGGCCGTGCGAGCGCGCTCGACGTGATCCTCGGGTTCCTGCTGGGCTCGCTGCTGAGCCGGGGCATCACCGGCAGCGCGGCGATGTCGACCACGCTGGCCTCCTCGGCGGCGATCGTGGGCGCGCACTGGCTTCTCACCCGGGTCACCTTGCCCTGGCATCGGCTGGGCGAGCTCTTCAAGGGTCACTCGGAGGTGCTCGTGCAAGAGGGCCGCGTGCGCGAGGCTGCGCTGCAGGCGGCGCATCTCTCGCGCGAGGACCTCGCAGAAGGCTTGCGCCTGCAGGGTGTCGAGCGCGTCGAGCACGTCCACCTGGCCGTCAAGGAGCGCAGCGGCGAGATCAGCGTGATCGAGCGCGCCGCGAGTCACCGGCCGCGCGAGTAGCCGCCGTCGACGTCCAGCGTGGTGCCGGTCACGAAACCGGCGCGCGCCAGATAGAGCGCTGCGTCCGTAGTGTCGCGCACCTCGCCGATGCGCCCGAGCGGGTGGATCGCCGCCAGCGAGTCGGGGTCCTGGATGAGCGGTGTGCGGATGATGCCCGGCGCGAGCGTGTTCACGCGGATCTGCCGCGGCGCGAGCTCGGCGGCGAGTGACACCGTGAGCGCGTGCACGCCGCCCTTGCTGGCCATCGCGGCCGACACCGGCAGGCCGTGCAGACCCTGGCCGACCAGCACCGTGCCCACGTTGATGATGCTGCCGCCGCCGCCCTTCAGCATGAGCGGCACCACGGCGCGCGTCATGAGATAGGTGCCCTTCACGTTGGTGGTGTAGAAGCGGTCGAGGTCCTCCTCGGTGCTGTCGAGGAAGGGCTTCGCGCCGAAGATCCCCGCGTTGTTCACGAGCACGTCGACGCCGCCGAAGGCGCGCTCCGCCGCGGCCGCGACCGCCTCCGCGGTCGCGCGCTCGGCCACCGAGCCGGCCACGGCCACGACGCGCCGGCCCCCGTCGAGCTCGTGCCTGGCGCGCTCGAGCTTCTCCGGATCGCGCGCGTTGATCACCAGGCTCGAGCCCTCGGCGAGGAAGCGGGCGGCCAGGTCGAAGCCGATGCCGCTGCTCGCACCCGTGACGATCACCCGATCGATTCGCTGGGACATGTCGGTCCCTCCTTTCTGGAGCAGAGCCTAGGCCGGGATCCCAGAACCAGAAAGTCGTATGATTGGATCGACTCCATAATCAGCAGTTATATTGCGCCCGCATGACCTACGACCAGCTCGCCGCCTTCGTCGCCGTGGCCGATGCCGGGGCGTTCACGGCCGCCTCGAAGCGGCTGCACAAGTCACAGCCGGCGGTGAGCAAGCTCGTGCGCAACCTGGAGCAGGAGCTCGGCGTCGCGCTCTTCGACCGGCGTGCCTACCGCGCCACGCTCACTTCGGCCGGCCGGCGCTTCCGCGAACGCGCGGCGCGCGTGCTCGAGCAGACCGACGGCCTGAAGAGCTTCGCGATCGAGCTGTCGGGCGCGGTCGAGCCCGTGGTGCGGCTGGCGCTCGAGGCAGTCACTCCGCTCGCGCCGGTGATGCGGGCGCTGCGCGCCGTGGGCCGGCGCCATCCTGCGGTGCGCTTCGAGCTCACGACCGAGAGACTCGCCGGCGCGATCGAAGCGCTGCGCGCAGACCGCGCCGACCTCGCCATCGCGACCAAGCTCGGCGCCGGCGCGACCCGGCTCGAGTCCGGCCGCTTCGCCCGCGTGCGCGTGATTCCGGTGGCGCACCGCGAGCACGCGCTGGCGCGCCAGCGCAAGCCGATCCCGGCCGAGGCGCTGCGCGCGCACGCGCAGATCGTCCTGCGCGACAGCTCCGCCGAGCCCGACTCACCCTCGGTCTACGTGCTCGAGGGCGGGCTCCACTGGAGCGTGACCGACGTGGCGGCCAAGAAGGAGGTCATCCTGGCCGGCATGGGCTGGGGCGGTCTGCCCGACCACGTGGCCGCGGACGCGATCGCCGCCGGCGAGCTCGTGGCGCTGCGCATTCCCGAGTTCGACGCGAGCCCGATGGAGCTGTTCGCGCTGCGCCGCAGAGACCGCGCGCACGGCGTGGTGGCGCAGGCCCTGTGGCGGGCCATACTGGGCCGGTGACCCCCTCGCTCAATCGCTGGCTCTACCGCGGTGGGCGCCCGAACGCGCTCGCCCGCTTTCTCAACCGGCTGCAGGCCGCGATCTTCGCGCGCGGTGTCTCGCCCGACTGGGTGGTCGCGCTCGACGTGGTGGGCCGCAGCTCGGGCCGGAAGATCACGTTCCCGCTCGTGATGGCTTGGGTCGACGGCGAGCGGTATCTCGTGTCGATGCTCGGGCGCAACGTCGCCTGGGTGCGCAATCTCGAGGCCGCCGGGGGCCGGGCCGTGCTGCGGCACGGAAAGTCGGAGCCGGTGCGGCTGGAGCTGGTCACGCCCGAGCGGCGCGCGCCGATCCTGCAGGAATACCTGCGGCGCGCGCCCGGCGCCCGGCCGCACATTCCGGTCGACCCGGGCGCTCCGCTCGAGTCATTCGCCGCGGTCGCCGCCGACTACCCGGTGTTTCGCGTCGTTGCGTACGATGGCGCGACAGGAGGCGAATCGTGACGAGACTCGCAGGCAAGGTGGCGCTGGTGACGGGCGCTGCGTCGGGCATCGGCCTGGCGTGCGTGGAGCGCTTCGCCGCGGAGGGCGCGAAGGTGGTGGGTGCGGACCTGCAGAGCGGCCCGCGCTCGAGCGCCACGCGCGTGGCGCTCTTGGACGTGTGCGACGAGGCGGCCGTGGCGGAGCTCGTGCGCGAGATCGCGCGCGATCACGGCCGGCTCGACGCGCTGGTGAACGCGGCCGGGGTGGCCGGCGGCGGACCGGTCCACTCACTCGACCAGTCGGCCTGGGACCGCGTGCTGTCCATCAATCTCAAGGGCACGTTCCTGGTCTGCAAGCACGCGCTCGGGCAGATGCTGCAGCAGCCGGCGCGCGACGGCGAACGCGGGTCGGTCGTGAACGTTGCCAGCATCGAAGGGCTCGAGGGCACCGCGGGCGGGAGCGCGTACAACGCCTCGAAGGGCGGGGTGGTCCTGCTCACGAAGAACCTCGCGATCGACTACGGCCGCAGCGGCATCCGCGCCAACGCCGTCTGTCCCGGCTTCATCGAGACACCCATGATGGAGGCCGTGCTCGGCTCGCCGGCGCTGGCTTCGGTGCGCGAAGAGATCCGCCACGAGCACAAGCTGCGCCGCTTCGGGCGGCCCGACGAGATCGCCGCCGTGGCCTGCTTCCTGGTCAGCGCCGATGCGTCGTTCGTGTCGGGTCAGGCGATCGCGGTCGACGGCGGGTTCACGGCCGGCCGCGACCCGCACATCACCGAGCTGATGGGTCTGTGAGTGGCGAGCGCGAGTGACTGACTCGAAGGGACTGGCGGCGCACCCTACTCAGGGCACGCCGCCAGCGGGCGTCCTTCACCCGAGGCCGAGAGAGACCTCAAGTCGCCCCACCCATCGAAAAGCACAAGACCGGAGCTCTCGTCCGACGCTGACTCGTCTCCGAGGAGCAACTGCCGTGCCGGGCAGGGAAGCTGTGCGAGGCACGAGTCGAGTACGCGCAGAGCGCGCGCCCGTTTGCTTCGTGGGCAGGTCTGCCACTCGTGTGTGCGGCAGCAGGCGAAGTCTGAGAGAGGGCTAATCTAGCGTGAGTCCTCGCGAACTTTGGCTCAGCGCGCGCGTGTTGCCCGCGTCGGCACGAAGCGCCAGAGTGCCAGCCGTGAAACGCCTGTTCGCGTGCCTCGCAGCGATCGTCCTGGCCGGCAGCGCATCGACGCGTCCGGCCGGGACCGCGCGCATCGCCGTCGTGCCCGACGTGCAGAACTACGTGACCACGATCGATCCGGGCGACGACGCCATGCGCGTGAAGCTGCTCGACGCCATGGTCGACGACATCCTCGCGTGGAAGCCGGACTTCGCGATCCAGGTGGGCGACCTCACCGACTCGACCGGCGGCGCGGACCAGATGTCGGTCGGCACGCTCGACGACGACCCCAACTCGCAGGGCACGCCGGCCGACGCCGAGTGGAAGCGCATCCGCACCAGGATGTTCGACCGCTTCGACGCCGCGGGCATCCCGCACCTCGAGGTCACCGGCAACCACGATTCGGGCGTCGACTACGGGCGCTACTTCCCGGCCGACGAGTTCAAGAAGCGGCCCTGGTTCCACGCGCTCCTGTCGCGCAGGCCGGCCTGGAAGGACCCGATCCCCGACACCACGCAGCGCGCCGCGCTCATGCCTACCCCGATCGGCACGATCTGCGTGATCGGCCAACCGTTCATGGGCCAGCGCAACGGCGGTATCGACCTCGACTGGCTCGTGTCGCAGATCGGCTGCGGCGCGCACCGGCCGACGATTCTGGTCCAGCACGGCGGACTCACTTCGCCGGTGGTCATGGCGCTGGCCCGGGCGCCGGCCGAGACGCAGTCACTGGTGATCGCGACCGTGGAAGGTCACTTCGTCTGCACGAGCTGCGTGATGATGAGCCAGGCCCGCTGGCGGAACCCCGGGCTCGAGAATGCGCTGCAGATCCGGGCGAACTGGCAGGAGACGAGCTTCGGCGCGCCCGGCGGCACGAATCACACGGGTCTCTCCTGGTGGGCGCAGTGGACGATCGACCCCAAGGCCGGCAAGTCCGTGCTGATCGCCCACAACCCGTATCTCGGGGTCTCGAACGCGCGCCTCGACGCGGGCTACACCAACGCCAACGGCCCGTT
>DATKAO010000200.1 GCA_035498015.1 Myxococcota bacterium | reverse complement strand
CGAAGTCCGGCGCGCGCTTCTGCAGATATGCGTCGCGGCCTTCCTGCGCCTCTTCGGTCATGTAGAACAACAGCGTCGCGTTGCCCGCGAGCTCCTGGAGTCCCGCCTGGCCGTCGCAGTCGGCGTTGAACGCGCTCTTGAGACAGCGGATCGCCAGCGGGCTGTGACTCAGGATGCGGCGCGCCCATTCCACGCCCGTGGCCTCGAGCTCGCGCAGCGGCACCACGCGGTTCACGAGCCCCATCTCGAGGGCTTCGCGCGCGTCGTACTGCGCGCACAGGTACCAGATCTCGCGCGCCTTCTTCTGACCCACGATGCGCGCGAGATACGAGGCGCCGAAGCCGCCGTCGAAGCTGCCCACGCGCGGGCCGGTCTGCCCGAAGCGCGCATTGTCGGCCGCGATCGTGAGGTCGCACACCACGTGCAGCACGTGGCCGCCGCCGATCGCGTAGCCGGCGACCAGCGCGATCACGGGCTTGGGCATGCTGCGGATGTCGCGCTGCAGGTCGAGCACGTTGAGCCGCGGCACGCCGTCCCCGCCCACGTAGCCGGCCTCGCCGCGCACGCGCTGGTCGCCGCCGGAGCAGAACGCCTCGTCGCCCTCGCCGGTGAACAGCACCACGCCGATCTCGTGGTCGTCGCGCGCGCGGCCGAAGGCGTCGATCAGCTCGCGCACCGTCTCGGGCCGGAAGGCGTTGCGCACCTCGGGCCGGCAGAGGGTGATCTTGGCCATGCCCTCGGCCTTCTCGAAGCGGATGTCCTGGTAGCTGCCCACGGTCTTCCAGTCGGGGAGTCGCATTTCGGGGTCTCCTGTCTCGTGTGTCTCTGTGCGGTCACTCGCCGCGAAGAACTCGCGCGCGAGTGACAGGACCGCGCCGGGATTCTCGAGCTGCGCCGCGTGACCCGCCTCGGGCACGAGCGCGCAGCGCCCGCGCTTGGCCAGCGCCGCCAGCTCCGCGGCGATGCGCGCGAACTTCGCGTCCTCGGCGCCCGCCACGAAGCACAGCGGCAGGTCGAGCTCCGCGAGCCGCGCGTGCAGCGGGGGCTGCGCGCCGCTGCCCAGGCCGCGCAGCGAGGCGGCCAGCCCGTGCGGGCGATTGCGCAGGCGCTGGGCGCGGGCGCGCTCGAGTGTCTCGGCGCCGAGCCGGGCCTGCGACGCGAACAGCGGCTGCGCCATCCAGCGCGTCACGAACGGCTCGAGGCCGTCGCGTTCGAGCTCGCACGCCAGGGCTTCGTCCGCCGCCACCCGCGCGGCGCGCTCGGCGGGGTCGGCGAGGCCGGCCGATGCGCCGATCACGAGCGCCGAGCGCACGCGCTGTGGCCGCAGCGCCGCGAATCCCAGGGCCACGCGCCCGCCCAGCGAGTAGCCGAGCACGTGCGCGCGCGACTCACCGAGCGCGTCGAGCAGGCGCGCCAGGTCGCCCGCGCTGCACTCGAGCGCGTAGCGGCTGGGGTCGCGCGGCGCGTCGGAGCGGCCGTGACCCAGGAGATCGACCGCGATCGTGCGGTAGCTCGGCGCCAGCCCGTCGGCCAGCGCGCGCAGGGTCTCCGCCGAGCCGGTGAAGCCGTGCAAGAGCAGCAGCGCCGGCCCGCGGCCCGCGATCTCGACCGAGAGCGCCGCGCCGCCGACGTCGATGCGCCGGATCTCGCGCGCGCTCATGGCGCGGCCGCCTGCGCCGCGCGCGCGAACAGGGCACGCCGCGCCGCGACGTCGGCCTCGCGCTCCTGCGGCACCTCGATCAAGTGCAGGCCAGGCGCGCCGATCGACTGCTTGAGCGCCAGCCGCAGCTCCTCGGGGCTGGCCGCGCGCGAGTGACTCGCCTCGAACAGCGCCGCCACGCGCGCGAGCTCGAGCCCGTGCGGCGTGGTGAAGAGCGCGTCGAAGCCGACGGCCTCGCGATGCGCCGCGACCGGCAGGGCCGAGAAGATCCCGCCGCCGTCGTTCTGCAGCACCACGATCGTGGCCGAGAGGCGCGCCCGCTTCGCGACCAGCAGCCCGCCCAGGTCGTGCAAGAGCGCCAGGTCACCCGTGAAGAGCACGAGCGGCGACGCGCCAGCGGCTGCCGCGCCCAGTGCGGTCGAGACGATGCCGTCGATGCCGTTCGCGCCGCGATTGCACAGCACGCGGAGCGGCTTCGGAGACACCGGGAACACCGCGTCGACGTCGCGGATCGGCAGGCTGTTCGACACGAACAGAGTCGCGCCCGAGGGCAGTGCGTCGGCCAGCTCCGCGGCCACGCGCGGGCCGGACAGGAAGTCCGAGTCCCCGAGGCCGGCCTCGAGCGCGCGGCGCGCGCGCGCGTTCGCGTCCGCCAAGGCACGCGGCCAGGCGCCGTCGCGCGGCGGCGGCGTGCGCTCGAGCTCCGCCGCGAGCGCGGCGCACAGCCGCTCGGGGTCGAAGCGCAGCACTTCGGCGGCGCGGTGGGTCGGATCGGCGAAGCGGCCCTCGGAGTCGACGAGCCAGAGCTCCGCGGCCGGGTGACTCGCGAGCCAGATCGCGAACGCCTTGCTGGTGAGGGGCGTACCGAGCCGCAACACGATCTCGGGCGCCAGTGACCGGGCCAGTGACTCGTTGCGCAGGAACAGGTCGTAGGCTCCGGCGAGCGGAGCGCCCGCGGCGTGCGCGCCCCACCGGAGCTGCGATGTGGGCTCGGCCAGGACCGGCCAGCGCGCCGCGCGCGCCAGGCGAGTCACTGCCGGCGCGAGCGAAGCCGGCGCGTCGAGCGGCCCGGCCGCGATCACGCCGCGCGCCGCCGCGCTCACGGCGGCCGCCAGGCGGCGCACCAGCGCTTCGGGCGGCGCGGCCGGCGCCGTCTCCACGCGCGTGTAGCTGCCCGCGCTCCTGCCGCGCGCAGCGAGCGGGTCGCCGGCCAGCGCGTCACAGCCGTCGCCGGCCAGCGCCACGGGCTCGAGCGGCTCGCGGAAGGGGAGGTTCACGTGCACGGGGCCGGGCGGCCGGCCGCAGGCCGCGGCCACCGCGCGCGCGCCGAGCGCCCGCGCGTGTCTCACGAGCGCGGCTCCGGCCTCCGGCGGCGGCATCTCGGCGAACCAGCGCGCGTAGGGGCCGTACAGCCGCAGCTGGTCGATGGTCTGTGGCGCGCTCCAGTCGCGCAGCTCGGGCGGCCGGTCGGCGGAGAGCACGATCAGCGGCACGCCCGACTGACTCGCCTCGACCACCGCCGGGAACAGGTTGGCGGCGGCCGTGCCCGAGGTGCAGACCAGCGCGGCCGGCGCGCGGCCCTGCTTGGCCAGGCCCAGCGCGAAGAAGCCCGCGCAGCGCTCGTCGATCAAGGACCAGAGCTCGATCCCGGCCCCGGCGCGCGACAGCGCGACCAGCGCCGCCACGAGCGGCGTCGAGCGCGAGCCGGGCGACACCACGAAGTGTCGGACGCCCGCGCGCGCGAGCTCGTCGACCAGCGCGCCGGCGCAGGCGACGTTCCGGTTGGGGGCGAGCGACAGGTCCAGGGTCACAGCTCCACCAGGGCGCCGAGCGCGCTCGCCAGCTTCCAACGGGTCTCGTCGAGCTCGGCCTCGGGCGTGGAGCCGGCCACGATGCCCACGCCCGCGTGCAGGGTCGCCGCGTCGCCGCGCAGCAGGGCGCTGCGCAGGGCGACGCACAGCTCGCCCTCGCCCGAAGGCGCGAGCCAGCCCACGCCGCCCGAATACCAGCCGCGCCGCGCCGCCTCGTGCCGGCGCAGGAACGCGAGCGCGGCCGCGCGCGGCGCGCCGCCCACCGCGGGGGTCGGGAACAGCGCGCCCGCGAGCGACAGCACGGAGCTGCGCTCGCCGTCGGCCAGGCGCCCCGACACCGGCGTGTGCAGGTGCTGGATGCCCTCGAGCCGCAGGAGCTCCGGCGCCTCCGCCGCGCGCACGTCGCTGCAGCGCTCGCCGAGCGCGGCCACGACCGCGCGCCGCACGATCGCGTGCTCTTCGCGCTCCTTGGGGCTTTCGAGCAGTGACTGGCCGCGGCGCGCGTCCTCGTCGGGAGTGCGTCCGCGCGGAGCCGAGCCCGCGAGCGCGTCGGCATGGACTGCGCTGCCGCGGCGGCCCACGAGCCGCTCGGGCGACGCGCCGAGGAAGGTTGCGCCGCCCAGCCCCACGCCGTAGACCGTGCAGCCGGGCTGTGACTCGCCGAGCGAGCGCAGCACGCGCGCCGCGTCGAAGCCGCCGGCCTGGGTGAGCGTGCAGGCGCGCGCCAGCACGACCTTCTCCAGCTCGCCGGCGCCGATCGCGGCGGTGGCGCGCGAGACCGCGCGCGCGAACTCGTCGCGCGACGGCTCGGCGCAGGCACTGAAGCCCGAACGCGCAGCGCTGCCCGTTCCGAGCGCCGGCTCGGCCGCCCGCTCGGCGCCGGCGCACGAGCGACTCGCGTCGTCGCGCGTGACCGTACACCACACGGTGTCGCCTACGCGCGCGAACAGCAGCGCGGGCAGCCAGAAACGCAGCGGCGGGAAGCCGCGCCACGCGGATTCGCCCGCGGAGTCGTCCCAGAAGCCGAAGCCCCCCACGCACAGCGGTCCGGCAGACGCCGGCCCGTCGCCTTCGACCCAGACCTTCTCGAGCAGCTCGGCGACGCGCGCCGCGGCCGCCTGCAGCCGGCCGGGCCCGGACGCCTCGACCGCCGCCACCTCGCCCAGCGCGAGCAGCTCGAGCGCCCGGTCCGCGCTGCGCCAGTAGAAGCGGCTCGCCGCGCGCGCGTGCGCCAGCCGCGCCAGGAAGTCGGCCGGCGCCGCGAGGCTGCGGATGGCACGCAGGCTCACGCCGCAGCCCCGCGCCGCACGGCGGTGTAGAGCTGCGCGGCACCGAACAGGAACTCCGCGCGAGTCACCCGCTCGAAGCCCGCGCGCTCGAGCAGTGCGCGCAGCTCGGCCTCGGGCGGCAGATACTCCACCGAGCGCGGCAGGTAGCGGTAGGCGTCGCGGTCCGAGAGCCAGCCGCCGAGCCAGGGCACGACGCGTTCGAACCACACACGGTGGCCGGCGCGCGCGAGCCGGCCGTCGGGCTGGCCGACCTCGAGCAGCGCCAGCCGCCCGGCCGGCGCGAGCACGCGCGCGGCCTCGCACAGGGCGAGCTCGGGCTCGCTGAAGTTGCGCAGCGCGAAGCCACAGGTGACCGCGCTGGCGCAGCCGGTGCGCAGCGGAAGCTCCGCCACGTCGCAGCGCGCGAAGCCCGCCGGAACGCCCCGGCGCCGCGCGCCGCGCAGCATCTCGCGCGCTCCGTCCACGGCCACCACGCGCGCGCCGCGCGCGGCGGCGAGCTCGGCCAGGTCGCCCGTGCCGCACGCCAGGTCCACCACGCGGTCGCCGGTGCCGACGCGGATCGCCGCGAGCGCCGCCCGCCGCCAGCGCTGGTCGAGCCCGAGCGACAGCACGCGGTTCATGCGGTCGTAGCGCGGCGCGATGCGGTCGAACATCTCGCGCACCAGCGCCGTCTTCGCGGAGCCGGTCGGAAGCGGAGTCACTTCCAGGCCACCTCGAGGCTCGCCGACTCGGTGGCCGCGACCGCGCGCGCCAGCGCCTCGCCCTCGCCGCGGCCGCGCAGCCGGGCCAGCGCGCGGCTCACCAGCGTGCGCTGGAAGTACAGCGCCACCAGGCGAGTCACTTCGGGAAGGAGCTGCCGGAAGGCGGCCTCGACCTCGCTCGCGTCGCGGTCGCGCGCGCCGCCCTCGCGGATGTGCCGGTCGAAGAGCTCGATCGCGCGGTCCGCCGTGTCTCGGGTCGCGTTGCCGTGCTGCACGGCGACCGCGAGCAGCTCGTGGATCGGGAAGCCGGCGCCGAGCAGGCGCAGCCCCGCGCGCGCCATCTCGACGTCGGCTTCGCTGAAGCGGTCCTCTCCGCCCACGCGGATCGGCTCGAACAGGCCCGCGAGCTGGATCGACGAGATCAGCGCCTCGGGCATGCCGGTCGCGAGCGCGAGCTCCGCCCGCGAGTAGGTGCGCCCGCCGACCTTCTCGCGCGCGAGCGCGTCGACCAGCCGATCGCTCGCGGTCTCGGCCGGGGCCTCGCCGCGGTCGAGCACGCGCTTGATCAGCGCGAGCGTGAGCCCGTCCTCGAGCAGGCTGCGGATCCGGGCCAGCCGCTCGCGATGCGAGTCGTCGTACAGGGCCACCCGGCCGGAACGGGTCGGCGGATGCAGCAGGCCGCGGCCCTGGTAGAAGCGGATGGTCTCCGCCCGGACCCCGGTGATGCCGGCCAGCTGTTCGATCCGATAATTCATGCAACTACTGTAAGAGTAATTGCTCGAATTGTCAGCCTACGGGAATTCCTTCATTCCGCCCAGGGTTAGCTCGGTGATCCGGCGCTTGGCGCGCTCGTCCCAGTCGTGCGAGGGGCCCCGGGCGCGGAACTTCTTCCAGTTCCCCGCGGCCTCGGCCGGCGAGTGCCCGCCCTCGAACTGCACCGCGGCCTGGAACGCCGCCTCCATCTCGTCTTCGCTCGAGAAGGCCGCTGACGGGGCTGGACTCGGCGCGCGCCGTGGAGTGGCCCGCGCGGTCTTGTGCGTGGGCGCGGGAGCAGCGGCTGCCTCGGCAGGAGGCGGCGCCGGTTCGGGCTCGGGCACGCGAGTCACGACCGGGGGCGGCGCGACCACGGGAGTCGGCTCGGGTACGGGCGCAGGCGCGGCCGTCGCGGCGGGGGCGGGAGCGGGTGTCGGGGCAGGGGCGGGCTCTGCTCGCGCGGTCTCGGTCAGCGCGGCGGCCGCGGGAGAGCGCTCGTGCGCGCGCCAGGCCGCGAACGCCGCGAGCGCGAGCGCGCCGGCCGCTGCGCCCGCCAGCCACAGCGGCCGCCCCGCCCGCCGACGCTGCGGCCGCTGCAAGCGCGCCAGGTTCTCGCGACTCACCTCTTCGAGCGCGTGCCCGAGCTCGGCCGCGCTCGCGTAGCGCGCGTTGCGGTCCTTCTCGAGACAGCGGAGGATCACCCGCTCGAGCGCGGGCGACACGTTCAGCTCGGGGTGCAGCTCCGACGGCGCCGGCGGCGCCTGGTAGAGGTGCAGCGCGAGATAGCCGACCGCCGACTCCGATCGGAACGGCAGCGCGCCCGTCGCCATCTCGTACAGCACCAGCCCGAGCGAGTACAAGTCACTGCGCGCGTCGAGCTCCTCGCCGGGTCCGAGTGACCCGGCCTGCTCGGGCGAGGCGTAGCGCGGCTTGCCGATGAAGTCGCCCACGCGCGTCAGCGTGGCGTCGGTGATGCGCGTCGTGGTCTCCTGCGACAGCGCGGCACGCGCGACGCCGAAGTCGATGATCTTCACCGTCGGCCCGTCGGCGGACGGTGTCAGCATCACGTTCTCCGGCGACAGGTCGCGGTGCACGATCCCGAGCTCGTGCGCATGCGCGAGCCCCGCGCAGCACTGCGCGCCGATGCGACACACCTCGGCGGTCGAGAGCACCCCGCGCGCGCGCAACAGCTCCGCGAGGCTCTGCCCGACGACATACTCCATGACCAGGAAGTGGTCGCCGTCCTCCACGAAGAAGTCGTGCAGCAGCACCAGGTTCGGGTGCCGCAGCTTCACCGCGATGCGCGCCTCGCGCTCGAAGCGCTCGACCGCGTGTGGCACGGCGCGGAACAGCTCGGCGCGAATCACCTTCAGCGCGCGCGGCTCGCGCAGCAAGAGGTGCTCGGCGCGGTACACGGCGCCCATCCCGCCGCGGCCGATGCGCTCCACGATCGAGAAGTCGCGCACGCGCCGGCCGATCAGCGGATCGTCGGCGGCCTCCGGAGATATGTCGACCTGCTGTGCCAAGCCCGGCGCACAGTCTAAGATCGAGCCCGCTCGTCCGACACCACAGCGCACGAGCAGGAGGCTGGAATGAGGCGGTCCCATGCGCGCGCCCTCGCGCTCGCCCTGGCACTCACGCTCGGGGCTCCCGCTGCCCTGGCGGACGACGGCGAGCTCACGAACGTTCTGATCGTGCTCGACGCCTCCGGCAGCATGGCCGGCAAGATGGGCGGCCAGCCGAAGATGCAGCTGGCCCAGCGCGTGGTGAAGGACCTCGTGGACAACATGCCCGCGGAGATGAACGTGGGGCTGATCGTCTACGGCTCGAAGTCGCCCAAGGAGAAGCGCGACTGCAAGGACATCGACGTGCTCGCGCCCGTGCGGCGCGTGGACCCCCAGTCGATCGACGCGGCGCTGGCGCGTGTCTCGCCGCACGGCATGACGCCGATCGGCGCGTCACTCGAGCGCGCGGCGGAGCAGCTCAAGGGGCTGCCGGGTCAGTCGACGATCGTGCTGGTGTCCGACGGCACCGAGACCTGCGAGAGCGATCCCTGCGCCGTGGCGAAGAACGTGCGCGAGACGACGGGGATCGACGTGCGCGTGCACGTGGTCGGGCTCGACGTGGGCTCGGGCGAGCGCGGCACGTTGGAGTGTGTGGCGAAGGGCGGCGGCGGCACGTACTACCCGGTCGGCGACGAGAAAGGCCTGCGCCAGGCGCTCAGCGAAGCGACCACGCCGGTGTGCAACGGCCAGAAGGCGATGTGGCTCTCGATCGCGCACCCCGGCCTCGGCGAGGGCCGCAATGCCGGCGGCGGCTTCCAGCGCGTGCCCAAGCGCAAGTTCTGGCTCGGCTTCATCCCCGGCTTCGGCTGGCCCGGCTACCTGCAGGTGGTGAGCGCGATCGACGCCAAGAACTGTCGTACCAACGACTGGCCATCGGACTAGCCATCGCCGCGCTCTCCTCACGCGACTTGTTGCAGCGCCTCGGCGAGCGGATCGCCCATCTGCGCGCGCGTTGGGTCGTCTATGGGCTGATCGTGGGTCTCTTCTCGGGACTCGCGGCGGCGGGCTTCTTCGCCGCGCTCGAGTGCGCCACCCGCTTCACCGCAGTCACGTTGGTGAGACAGCTTCCACCCGAGCCGCCGCCGGGCGACGCGTTCCTGGCGCCGCCCACGGCGCCCGAGGGTCCGCCCCGGCGCTGGCTGTTCTTCTTGATGCCCGCGCTGGGC
>DATKAO010000199.1 GCA_035498015.1 Myxococcota bacterium | reverse complement strand
GCGATCGAGACCATCGGCCGCATCATCGACGAGATGCACGAGAACACGCGCACGATCGTGATCGCGGTCGAGCAGCAGACCAGCACCAGCGCCCAGATCGCCGCGAGCGTGGCCGACTCGGTCGAGCGCACCGAGGAGATCACGCGCGCGATCACGAGCGCCGCCGACGCGAGCAAGAGCTCGGCCCGCGGCGCCGACGAGCTGAAGAAGGTCTCGGTCGAGATGTCGGAGCGCGCGGCCGAGGCCGTGCAGGGCTCGAGCTCGGCCCGCGAGGTCGTGCGCGACGTGGCCGCCGCCGCGCTCGAGAACCGCAAGGTCGCGAACGTGACCCTCGGCGTCGCGAACAAGGTCGCGAGCGAGGTCGAGAGACTCCGCGCCCTGGTCGCCGCCTTCCGAGTATAGTCGGCGCGTGAAGCGTGGGCGCTCAGGCGGCGTGATTTGCGCCGCCTTGTCTCGGCTCGGCCTCGTTGCGTGCTCGCCTGAGGATCGCTGGATCGTCTCGACCGGCCAGCTCGACGGCAAGCCATACATCGCACGCTTCCGCGCGACCGTGCCGCGCCATGTCGACCCGGGCAGCTACCCCACGCTCGTGACCCTCGCCTGGCACTACGACGACGGCGCATCGGGACTTCCAGCCGACGACGTTCGCTCGCGGATGGAGCGGCTCGAGGATCTCCTCGTCGAGCGCGTGGAGGGCAGGCAAGTCGCATTTCACATGGTGACCGTGACCGGCAAGGGCACGCGCGAGTGGCAGTTCTACGCTCGCGCCGAGGACGAGATGATGCGGGCGCTCAACGATGCGCTCCGCGGCGAGCCCGTGTTTCCGATCGAGATCCATCTGGCAGCGGACCCCGACTGGCACCAGTACCACCTGTTGGCGGACCGGAACGAGTAACACCCGGCTCCGGGTCTGCGATAGCATCGGTCCCTGGACATCGGGAGGGTCTCATGAAGCTGCGCAAGCTCGGCCGCACCGGCCTCAAGGTCTCGAATCTCTGTCTCGGCACGATGACCTTCGGGAACACCACCTGGGGCTGTGACGAGCCGACCTCGGCGCGCATCGTGGCGCGCTTCCTCGACGCCGGCGGGAACTTCGTCGACACGGCCGACGTGTACTCGACCGGTGTCTCGGAGGAGATCACGGGCCGCGCCATCCGCAACAAGCGCAGCCAGGTGATCCTCGCGACCAAGGTCGCGGGCCCCATGGGCACCACGCCCAACGACCTGGGACTCTCGCGCAAGCACATTCTCGACGCGGTCGACGCGAGCCTGCGCCGGCTGGGCACCGACTACCTCGACCTGTACCAGGTGCACGCCTACGACCCGACCACGCCGCTCGACGAGACACTGCGCGCGCTCGACGACTGCGTGCGTGCGGGCAAGGTGCGCTACATCGGCTGCTCGAACTTCTCGGCCTGGCAGCTGATGAAGGCCACCGCGCTCGCGAAGGAGCTCGGCACCGCGCGCTTCGACTGCTTGCAGCCGCAGTACTCGCTGGTGTGCCGCTACATCGAGCGCGAGCACCTGCCGCTGTGTCTCGAGGAGGGGATCGGAGTGATTCCCTGGAGCCCGCTGGGCGGCGGCCTGCTCACCGGCAAGATCGGCAAGGGCGGCGCGGCCCCCGACGGCTCGCGCGCGGCGGTCGACCCGATGAACCGCGAGCGCTTCCGCTCGGAGAAGAACCTGGCGATCGCCGACGCCGTGAAGTCGGTGGCGCAGGCGCTGGGCAAGACCCCCAGTCAGATCGCGCTGGGCTGGTGCGCGTCGCAGAAGGGAGTCACTTCGCCGATCTTCGGCGCGCGCACGCTCGACCAGCTCGAAGACAATCTGGGCGCGGCCGACCTGGTGATTCCCGAGGAGCAGGCCAAGCGCCTGGACGAAGCCTCGAAGCTCGAGCTCGTCTACCCCTACGACTTCCACCAGCGCGTGCGCGCCATGATGGGCGCGATGCAGCTCGACTGAGGGCGGGACTCACTTCGCGCTGAGCTGCTCGATCAGCGCCTGCGCGTCCTCGTCGCCCGGGTAGGCGCGCAGCAGGTCCTCGGCGGCCTTGCGCGCCGGATCGCGCTGGCCCGAGTCGCGCAGGATCGTGGCGCGCGCCAGCAGCACGTTGCGGTTGGCGGGCCACTTCTTCGCCGCGGCGTCGAGCAGGCGCAGCGCGTCGGGCGTGCGCTCGAAGGAGTGGAGCGCGATCGCCAGGGTGTAGGTGTATCTCGGCTGGTCGGGGCCGAGCTTCACCGCGCGCTGCAGCGCGTCGATGGCCTTGTCGCGCTCGCGCAGCCGCACCTCGGTGAGCCCCAGCGCGTACTCCACGTCCGCGTTGGCGGGGGCGCGGCTGCGCGCCTCCTCGAGCACGCGCTTCGCCTCGTCGTCGCGGCCCTGGGCGCGGAACGCGTCGGCCCCGTTCACGTACGCGGGGACCCACTTCGGGTCGAGCGCCAGCGCGGCGCGGAACTCGAGCTGGGCCGCGTCGTACTCCTCGCGGCGCGCGTAGTAGGTGCCCAGGTTCACGCGCGCCTCGGGCCGGTCGGCCGCGTAGCGCTGCGCCGCGACGTACTCCTCGGCAGCGCGCGTGCGAGCGGCGCGCCGTGCCTCGGGCACCTGTGAGTCGCCGAGCTCGGCCAGCGCGTCGGCCGCGGAGATGCGCACGGCCAGGGTCGGGTCGGAGAGCAGCGGAAGCAGCGCGACCGCGCGCGGCGACTGCGGGAGGCGCGCGGCCACGTCGATCGCGGCGAGCCGCACCAGCGCGCTCGGGTCCTGCACCCCCTGGGTCACCGCGTCGGTCACCGCCGGGTCGACCGCGCCCTCGAGCCGTTCCAGCGCCGAGGCGCGCACGATCGCCGGCTGCGCCGCATCGGACGCCAGCGCGGCGAGTGACTTCGCCGAGCCCGGCTTGTCGAGCTCGGCGTCGTGGAAGACCGCGGCGAAGCGCTGGAAGCCGCTGGGGTCGTGCCCGGTCCAGGCGCGCACCGTGGCGGCCGCCCAGGCCGCCCCCTTGCCCTTGTGGCACGACTCACAGGGCTGCGGCACGCCCAGGGCGACCGCCTCGGCCGGGCGAGGCACGCGCAGGCTGTGGTCGCGGCGCGGATCGATCTGCATGTACGTCGTGGCCGGCATGTGACACGCCACGCACGCCGCGCCCGCGGAGCTGGGCGAGTGGTGGTGGTGCGCGCGGGTGTCGAAACGCGCTCGGTCGTGGCACTGCGCGCACAGGCCGTTGCCTTCGACGCGCAGGCCGGACGAATGCGGCTCGTGGCAGTCGCTGCACGTGACTCCCTTCGCGTACATCTTGCTCTGCAGGAACGAGCCCCAGGTGTACACCTCGTCGCGCTGCTGGCCGTCGGAGTGGTAGAGGGGCGGAGTCAGGAACGCCGGACGGTAGTGGTCGAGGAAGGGCGCGCCCGCACGGTAGCCTTCGGCAATCTGCGAGCGCCGCGAGTGACACTGCGCGCACATCTCGATCTCGGTCTCGGTCTTGCGCGGCGCGCTGCGCGCGGCCGTGCCGCTGATCGGGCTCGGGGTCCACTGCACGCCGACGCGCTCGCGCAACGACACCGACAGCCCCGTGCCATCGGTGCGGCGCGCCCGCATCCAGGCGACGTGGCGCGAGCCCGGCCCGTGGCACGACTCGCAGCCGACCGAGATCTCGGCGAAGCGCGTATCGAAGCTGCCGCTCGCCGGGTCGTAGCGCTTGCGCACGTCGGTCGAGTGACAGTCGGCGCACATGTAGTTCCAGTTCTGTTGCCGGCCGGTCCAGTGCAGCTCGTCGCCGGCCACGAGCTTCTCGTGCGGGTACAGGTCGAACCAGCGCCGCGCGCGCACGTCCCAGGCCCAGGTGTAGGCCTGCAGCCGCCCGCCGGGCAGCTCGATCAGATACTGCTGCAGCGGGTCGAGGCCGAAGGTGTACTTCACCGGGAAGGTGCCGGGCTTGCCGTCGGGCCCGTTGACCGCCATCGAGTAGCGGCCGTTCTTCGCGCGCAGCGGGCCGCCGACCGTGGCGGCCAGCACGTGACTCGGGTCGGCGGTCTGCATGGCACGCGCATGCTGTGACTCCCGCCAGGCGCCGGCCTCCGGGCCGTGGCAGGTCCCGCACAGGTCGCTGCCCACGTACTCGAGCGTGACCGGCGCCTCCGCTGCGGGCGCGGCCGCCGCGATGGGCTTGGCGACGCGCGGCGAGTGGAAGAGCAGGAACGAGCCGGCCGCGACGACTGTGGCTGCGCCGGCCAGGAGCGCGAGCGTGCGGTGGTTCTCTGGGGTCAAGTCGGGTTCAGCGGCGGAAGGCCGCTGCCAGCGGAGTGAGTGGCGCCCGCGGGCGCGAGCAGGCGGGGGCGCGCCGCGCCGACGGCTCGCCCCAGGGCGGCCGCGTCCGCGACCGCGGAGTCACTTGCGCCGAACGCGCGCGCGAGGAACGCGGGCGCGGCGCGCGCGAACTCCGGCTCGTGCGCCACGGCGACGGCGGTCTCGACCTCGGCCGGCGCGCCGGCCCCGGGCACGCGATCGAGCCAGCGGTAGAGCGCAGGCACCGCGGCCGCGCGGTCCCCGCGGCGCAGCGCCGCCCGCAGCCGCGCGAACGCCCAGGCTTCGGAAGCCTCGCGCGCGCGCCTGCGCGCCTGGCGGCGTTGCTGCAGCACAGTCACCGTGTGCGCCAGGCGCGGCCGGAGCCAGAAGGCCAGCGCGAGCGCTCCCACACCGGCGGCGGCCACCAGGCCCCGCCGCGCCCGAGCGTCTTCTGGCAACGCGAACTCCGGCGGAGCCGCAGGCGCCGGCAGGACGTGCAGCTCGACCGCCGGGGCGCGCGCGCTGCGCAGCGCCTTCGTGTCGAGGTCGAACCAGCGCAGGCTGACTTCAGGCAGCGCGTAGTGGCCGCGAGCTTGCGCGACGTAGGTCGTGGCGTCGATCCGCCGCGCATCGTCGACGTCGGGAGCCTTCGGGTAGGCGGAGAGGCCGGAGACCTCGCCCAGCGCAAGCGGCGGCAGGAACATGCCTGGCGTGCCGTCCGCTTCGACCCGGATCGCGCGCGTGACGGAGTCACCCACGTGCAGCTCCCCTCCTTCGGGCACGAGAGTCTGGGTGAGGCGCAGGTTTCGCGCCACCGGCGCGCCATCGGCGCCCGCCGGTACAGTCACCCCCAGCTGGAACGCCTCGGTCCGGAGCTCGGCGACCGCCGCGCCGCCGCCCGGGGTGACCCGCACGGTGAGTGCCGGGACCTGCAGTGCGCCGGCCACCAGGGGCGTGATCGCGATGTCGCGCTCGAGCCCGTACCAGTCGACTCCCTCGCGGCGGTCGTTCAGGTGCACGCCGCGGTCCTGCACGAGCTTCACCACCGCGCCCGGGATCTCGGGTGGCGCCAGCTCGGGCGCCGAGGTGAAGAACGAGGTGACCCACACGTCGACGTACAGATGCGCGGTCTGGCCGACCAGCGCGTTCCCCGCCGGCTCGAGGCGCGCGCGCACCTCCGCGCGCGGCTCGTCGGCACGCGCCGCGGCCGCGCACAGGAGCAGCGCCGCGCAGGCAGACCAGCCGCGAGTCACTTCGCGCCCTCCGCCTCGATCGCGAACTTCTGGCGCAGGAAATCCGCGGGCGAGGCGCGCAGGTTCCGCATCCACAGCTCCGCGCTCTGCTGCTGGATCATGGCGGCGTCGATCCTGCCGGCCTTCCCGCGCTTGCCTTGCTCGTCGAACTGCACCTCGTCGGGCTTCAGGTTGGGATCCTCGGGCGGGGGCTCGTTCTCGGGCTTGGGCACGAGCTTTGCCACGAGCGCGCGGTTCTGTGACGCCTCGGGAAAGTCCGGCCGCAGCGCGAGCGCCGCGTCGTAGACCGAGACCGCGAGCGCGTACTCACCGAGCCGCGCGCGACAGTTGGCCTGCTCGAAGAGACTCTCCGCGTCGTCGCCGCGCGCGAACTCGACCAGCGCCGCCCGGAACTCGCCGGCACGGTAGAGCGCGATGCCCTTCCAGCGCGAGTCCGCGAAGTGTTTCGCGGCCTCGGCGTACTCGCCGGGCGCGAAGTAGAAGCGTCCCTGCTGGTCCGCCGTGAGGAGCCAGGAGAGACCCGGCAGCGGGTCGGCGGCCGCGCGGCCCGGCGCGCCGGCGAGCAGCGCGGCGAGGACGGCCCCGCTCCAGGCGACGCGCCAGCCGCGGCGGAACTGCAGCGCGGCGAGCAGCGCGATCGGGAACACCAGCGCCCAGCCCGACTCGCGCCAGCGGGTCTCGGCGTGCGCCGCCTGCGCCGCTTCCAGGTGGCGCTGCGCGCGCCGCTCGACCCACGCCACGTCGCCGCCGTCCACGGTCACGCTCGCGATCGGCGCTCCGGACTCGCGCGCCAGTCTCTCGAGCCCCGCGCGGTCGAAGTCTCCGCGCAGCGGGCGGCCGTCGGCATCGGTCACCACGCCGCCGTCGGGCGCGCGCATCGGCCCGCCCGCGGACGTGCCCACGCCGAGCAGCAGCACCTGGCTCGCCGACTCACGGGCGCGCTGCGCGAACGGAGTCACTTGGTCGGCGTCGGCGCCGTCGGCAAAGAACAGCACGGTCCCCTCCGCCGCCGAGTCACCCAGCGCGGACTCGGCGGCGGCGAGCGCGGCCGTCGGGTTCTTGCCCGCCACCGGCATGAGCCGCGTGTCGAGCGCGTCGAGGAAGAGCGCGAGCACCGCCGGATCGTCGGCCGGCGGGAGCACCACGTGCGCGCTGCCGGCCCACACGACCAGGCCCGTGGGCGCGCCGGCGCGCCGGTCGAGCAGGTCGTGGACCTTCTGCTTCACGCGCTCGAGGCGCGTCGGTGACACGTCGGCGGCATCCATCGAGGCCGCGGTCTCGATCGCCACGACCAGCGGCGCGCGGTCCTGCGCGAACGGTGGCCGCTCGCGCTGCCAGGTCGGGCCGGCCAGCGCGACGCCCAGCAGCCCCAGCATCACGGCCAGCACGTGCACGGGACCGATGCGCGCGCCCTGCCCCGCCCTCACCACCAGGTGCGGCAGGAGCACCGGATCGATCAGCCCTTGCCAGCGGCGCAGGGGGTCGCTCCGGCGCGCGAGCAGCCAGGGCAGCGCCGCCGCCGCCGGCACGAGCGGCAGCCAGAGCGGGCGCAGGAAGTGGAAGTCACTAAGCGGCATCGCGCAGCGCCTCCGCCGGGATCGGGCGCCCGCGCCGCGACAGGAGGGCGGCGATCGCGTGATACCCCGCGAGCAAGAGCGCCGCCGCAGCGAGCGGATACTGGAACAGCTCGACCCGAGGCTGGTACTCGAGCCGGCTCACCTTCTCGGGAGTCACCCGGTCGAGCGTGGCGTAGATGTCCTCGAGTCCCGCGCGGTCCTCAGCGCGGAAGAAGCGGCCGCCGGTCGTGTCGGCGATCCTCTGCAGCAAGTCGAGGTCGACCTTGTCCTCGCCCGCGGCCGCGGGATCGCCGATTCCTACGGTGTGAATCACGATGCCGCGCTGCTTCGCGAGTGCCGCGGCGTCGGTCGCGGGCACGCGGCTCGCCGTGTCGGAGCCGTCGGTGAGCAGCACCAGCACTTTCTCGGGCGCAGTCGACTTCTCGCACAGCTTGATGGCCATGCCGATCGCGTCACCGATCGCCGTCTGCGGCCCCGCCATGCCGATGCGCGACGCGGCGAGCAGGCTGCGCACGGCTGCGTGGTCGGTCGTCGGCGGCGCCTGGGGGAAGGCGCCGGTGCCGAACACGATCAGCCCGATCCGATCGTGCGCGCGCCGCGCGATGAACTCGTCGACCACGGCCTTCACCGCGCTCAGGCGGTCGGTCTGCGCACCCTGGGCGTCCCGGAAGTCGCGCGTCTCCATCGACTGCGAGAGGTCGACCGCGAGAAACAGCGCGCGCAGTGACTCGCTGTGGGAGATGGGCGGCTCGAGACGCTGCGGCCGCGCCGCCGCCAGCACGATCAGAACGAACGCGAGCGTGCTCACGACCAGGCCGATGAAGCCCGCGCGCGGCACGACCGCGCCCGGGCTGGGCGTGCGGCCGCTGAGCCGCGCCAGGTCGAGAAAGAACGGCAGGCGCAGGGCCGCCGTGGTCTCGTGGCGCGCGGGAAAGAGCCAGCGCGCCGCGGCGGGCAGCGCGAGCAGCGCGAACGCCCAGGGCGCCTCAAACACCGGCACGGTGGTGCTCGATCCAGTCGCGCGCCAGCCGCAGCAACGCGCGCGTCTCCTCGGCGGACAGCGAGGGCTGTTTCGTATACGAGAGAGTCGCCAGGGCGCGCCCCGGCCCCGCGGCGAACTCACGCCCGCCCATGGTCCCGTCGAGATACTCGAGCCAGGCCGCGCCAGACAGCGCGGCCACGCGCTGCCGCGGCCTCGCCGCCAGGGCCGTGCGCTTCAGCAGCGCAGGCAGGCGCGCGAGGTCACTCGCCTGCTCGAGCCCGGCCAGCTCGCGCAAGGCGGCGCGCCGGTAGGCGTTGGCGCGCCAGCGGCGCAGCGCGCGCCAGGCAAGCGCCGCGACCGCGGCGAGCAGCAGCACGAGCACGGCCCATGCGCCTGGCGTCTCTGGGGTATAGGGCACCGGCGCCGGCAGCGGCAGCTCGGCCAGCCCCTGCAGCGCGCCGGACGAGTCAGGCATGGGCGGGCCCGCGACGCCCGCGTCCCAGCAGGCGACTCATCTCCTCGACCGGGTCCCGGTCGGTCGAGATCGCGAACAGCGGCGCCGCCGCGCGCCGCAAGAGCTCCGCCACGCGCACGAGCCGGCCCGCGAAGAAGCTCTCGAGCGGCTCGCGCAGCTTGCGATCGGCCAGGTCGAGCTCGACCTGCAGCTCGCCGCTCGACGCCACGAGCTCGCCCCGCCCGCCGCTGGCCCGCGCCGCGGGGTCGAACACCAGCACGCCCACCACGTCGTTGTGCGCGCCCAGCGCGCGCAGCAGCTCGAGCGTGCGCTCGCCCGCGCCTGCGAAGTCACTCACCACGCACACCAGGTGGTCATGGGTCGCCGCGTGCAGTGCCGACTCGAGCGCCCGATCGAGCATGCCGTCGCCGGGAGTCACCGCCAGGTCCGCGCGCAACGCCGTGTTGCGCGCGGCGATCGCGCCCAGCACCTGGTGCACGCGCGCGCGGCTGCGCAGCGCCGAGATGCGCACCAGGTCCGAGTCGCCGAACACGACTGCGCCCACGCGGTCCCCCGCGCGAAACGCCATCCAGGCGACCAGCGCCGCGACCTCCGCGGCGACGACCGACTTCAGCGCGCGGCGCGTGCCGAAGAACATCGACATGCGCTGGTCCACGACCACGAGCACCGGCCGGTCGCGCTCCTCGCTGTAGGCGCGCACCTGAGGCCGCCCGGTGCGCAGAGTGACTCGCCAGTCCAGGTTGCGCACGTCGTCGCCCGGCAGGTAGGCGCGAATCTCCTCGAAGTCGAGCCCGCGCCCGCGCACGCGCGAGCCGTGCTGGCCCGCGAGCACGCTGCCCCGCCGCTGGCGCGGCAGGAGCGAGAGGCCTCGCGCGCGCCACTCGAAGCGCGCCAGGTGCTCCACCGAGACGTACGCCGCGCCCAGATCGCCAGCCACGAACGACCTACGCGGGGACCGCGACGAGCTCGACGAGCTTGTCGACGACCTGGTCGGGAGTGACTCCGTCGGCGTTCGCGTCGTAGGAGAGGATCAGCCGGTGGCGCAGCACCGGGTGCACCACGGCCCGCACGTCGTCGGGAGTCACGTGGTCGTGGCCCTCGAGCCAGGCGTGGGCGCGCGACACGCGGTCCAGGCCAATGCCGCCGCGCGGGCTCGAGCCCACCTGGATCCACTTGGCCAGGGGCTCGCCGTACTTGTCGCCGTGCCGCGTCGCGTTCAGCAGGTCGACGATGTAGCGCTCGATCGCGGGCGCGACGTGCACCGCGTCGACCGCGCGCCGGGCGGCCAGGATGCGCTCGACCGGAATCGCGGCCGGCGCCGCGCCCGCCTTCGCGCCCGCCTCCTCGCCGCGCACGAGCTCTAGCACCGCCTGCTCGCTCTCGGGGTCGGGATAGGTGATCAACACCTTCATCAGGAAGCGGTCGAGCTGCGCTTCGGGCAGGGGATACGTACCCTCCTGCTCGATCGGATTCTGGGTCGCGAGCACCATGAACAGCTCGGGCAGCTTGTGAGTCGTGCCCGCCACGGTGACTTGCCGCTCCTCCATCGCCTCGAGCAGCGCGGCCTGCACCTTGGCGGGCGCGCGGTTGATCTCGTCGGCGAGGATCACGTTGCCGAACAATGGCCCGGGCTGGAACTGGAACACGTTCTTCCCGCCGTCCTGGTGCAGCACCTCGGAGCCGGTGAGGTCCGAGGGCAGGAGGTCGGGCGTGAATTGGATGCGGCGCATCTGCGCGTCGAGCGCGCGCGCCAGGCTCTTCACTGCGCGGGTCTTCGCCAGGCCGGGGAGACTCTCGAGCAGCAAGTGACCGTCGGCCAGGAGCCCGAGCATCATCTGTGCGATCAGCTCGCGCTGGCCGATGATCGAAGCCTCGACCCGCTTCTGCAGCTCCGCGACCGCCGCGCGCTCGTCCATCACTTCGCGTCCGGGTAGACGAGCTTCCAGTCGGACTTCATGTCGACCAGCGTCCAGCCCTTCTGAGTCGCCTCGTCCCAGGCCTTGTCGAGCTTGCCGATCGGTGACTTGCGGTCGTAGGCCCACTCACGCTCGGCGTCGGTGTGGTGCACGATGCCCGCGAAGCGCGCGCCGTCTCCCGCCTTGGTCCACTCCAGCATCTCGCGGTCACCGTCGGAGTTGCCGAAGGCCAGCACCGGCCGGCGCCCGATGGCCTTCTGGATCCCGACGGGCTTGCCCGGGCCGTCGTCGACGAAGTCGATCTGCGGGAGCTTCACGATCACGGGCGTTCCGCCGCGCAGCTCGTATTTCAGCTTGCCCGAGCTGCCGATCACCTGCTGCGGCGGAATCCCATAGGCGCGCTCGGCCCAGACGCGCATGAACTCGACCCCGCCGCCCGAGACGATGAAGGTCTGGTAGCCGGAGAGGCGCAGATAGCCGAGCAGCTCGAGCATGGGCTGGTAGATGCAGCGGTCGTAGGGGCGCTTCCAGCGCGGGTGCTGCGCGGTCGCGAGCCAGTCACTGACCGTCTTCGCAAACTCGTCGGTGGTCATGCCCGCGTGAGTCGCGGCCAGGAGCTCGGCCATGCCCTTCTGGCCGGTGGCGAGCGCCCCCTTCACGTCGCCGGCCAGGACGGACTTGAACGGCTGCTTGGCCTTCCACTCCGGGTGCTGCGGCGCCAGCACCTTCACGCGCTCGAGCGCGAATTGCGCCTGGAAGTAGAGCGGCTGCTCCGACCAGAGCGTGCCGTCGTTGTCGAACACGGCGATGCGCGCCTCGGGCGCGACGAAATCGGCCGAGCCGGCGGTCGTGGTCTTGCGCACGAACTCCACGATCGCCTGCTTGGCCGGTCCGTCGTTCCAGGACGGCAGTGAGTCCTGCGCGCCGGCCAGCCGCGCGGCGGCGAGCGCCGCGAGAAAGACGCTGCGCAGCGCCACCGATCTCACTCAGCCCTCCCCTTCCAGGAGCGCCAGACCGCAGCTCGCGCACGAGCTCGCGCCCTCGGTCACCGGCTCCTGGCACGCCGGGCAGTGACCCGCGTCCGTGCTCTGGCCCTCGAAGTTCTCGGGCAGGTCGGGGAAGAGCTCGAGCATGACCTCGCGGTCGATCTCCTGGGCGAGCTCGAGCTCTTCCTTGGGCACGAAGACGCCCCACACGCCGTCGGTCGAGCGCCGCTCGCCGATCGCCGCGACCCGGTGCGGCACGCCCTCTTCGTCGAGCCGCGTCGCGAGCGCGTTCACCCAGTCGAAGGTCGCGCTGCGCAGGAGCAGGAGCTCGCCCGCGGAATCACTCATGAGCCGCGCACCACTCCGGGCTCGAGCAGACCGCGACCCGGCACGAAGTTCGCTTCGAGACGGATCCCGTCCGGGTCTTCGAACAGCACCGAATAGTAGCCCGGCGCGAACTGCGCCTCTTCGGGTTTGTGCACGATCTTCGCGCCGCGCGCCAGCAGGAAGGCGTAGAGTGAGTCGACGTCCTCGCGCGAGCGCGCGCGAAAGCACAGGTGGTGCAAGCCGCTGCGGCCTTGCGAGAACGCGTCGCGCGCCTCGGGACCCGACGCCGGCCGCAGGCCGAGCGCGGTGCGCCCGCCGACGCAGTAGTAGTACTCCGGCGAGTCGATCACGGGCGTGAGTCCCAGGAACGGGAGCAGCGCGCCGTAGAACGCGCGCGCCTTCGGGAAGTCGCGCACGGCCAGAATCACGTGCGCCATGCCGTTGATTTCCATCGGCGCAGTGTACCAAGGGATGCTATCGAACGAGCCATGGACTCCCCCACGAACGGACTGGTCGACCTGCTCGCCCTCGAGGAGATCGAGCGCAACATCTTCCGCGGCAAGAACGAAGGCGGGCAGCGCGAGCGTCTGTTCGGCGGCCAGGTGGCGGCGCAGGCGCTGGCGGCCGCGGGGCGCACGGTCGAGGGGCGGTCCGCCCACTCACTCCACGCCTACTTCCTGCGTCCGGGCGATCCCTCGCTGCCCGTGCTCTACACCGTGGACCGGATCCGCGACGGCCAGAGCTTCACCACGCGCCGGGTCGTGGCGGTGCAGAAGGGCCAGGCGATCTTCACCGTCGCCGTCTCGTTCCAGGTGCGTGAGCTCGGCTACGAGCACCAGCAGCTCGAGATGCCCGCCGCGCCGCCGCCCGAGTCACTTCCCACCTGGCAGGAGCGCGCCGCCGCGCTGCCCCAGGGCTCGTTCCCGTGGACGCGCGGCGAGCGTCCGGTCGACCTGCGCCACGTGGAGGCGCCGACCTTCCTGGGCGGGCCGCAGCGGCGAGGCGGCAACCTGGTGTGGTTCCGCGCCACCGGAGCGCTGCCCGAGGACCCGTTCTTCCACCGCTGCGTAGTCGCGTACGCGAGTGACATGTCGTTGCTCGACACGGTCATCCTCCCGCACGGTCGCACGGGGCCGCTCGGGGCGCTCATGATGGCGAGCCTCGACCACGCGCTCTGGTTCCACAAGGACGTGCGCGCCGACGAGTGGCTGCTCTACGCGCAGGAGAGCCCGGTCGCGGCGGGCGCGCGCGGCTTCGCGCGCGGGACGATCTTCACGCGCGCGGGCGAGCTCGTGGCTTCGGTCGCGCAGGAAGGGCTCATGCGCCCGACCGGCCAGGCGCACGACCGCTCGCTCTAGCGACTCACCTGGTAGCGCTCGGGCAGGGGCGCGCGCACGATCGCGGCGTCGCAGGTCAGCGTGGCGTAGACCGAGCCGTCGGAGACGAACGCGCTGTAGAACAGCGAGGGATCGTTCTCGGTCACGCACTCCTTCGGCCGCTCGAGCTGGATGCGCGCGTGCTCGTAGTTCCCGCCCGTCTGGCGCACCACCTCGACGCGGCCCGACCAGAAGGCGATCACGGCCGTGCCGTCGGGCGCGAAGTGGATGTCCTGCGCGAAGTCGTGCGGCTCGCGCGGGCCGAGGTCCACCGTCAAGAGCTCCGTGCCCGCGCGCACCACGCGCAGGCCGAGCCGTCCTGCGCGCTCTGCCACGAAGAAGCCGCGGCCCGTGGCGTCGAAGGCCATGAACTCGAGCTCGTAGGGCGGGTCGAAGCGCTCGCGCACGGCGAGGTCGGGCCCCAGATGGAACGCCGCGAAGGTGACCGACTTGTCCGGCGCGATCACGTCCGCGTTCAGCCACACCTCGCCGCTCAGCGGGTCGACGGCGATGCTCTTCGGCGCGGTGACCACGCCCTTGCGCACGTGGAGCGCCACCTCGCGCAAAAGCGCCCCCTCGGGCGAGATCACCGCCACGCCGCCGTCCTTGCCGCCGGCGCCGTAGCGAGTCACGTACAGGTTCAGGTCCGGGCCGAGCGCGATCTCGTTCAGCCCCGGGCCGAGTGAGTCGAAGCGCTCCACGTCGCCCATGCCGGGGCGCACGCGGCCCATCTCCTCGAAGTAGGTCGTGTAGTAGACCCAGCCGTTGGGGTGCGCGAGCACGTCCCAGACCGACGAGCGCGAGTCCGGGCCCGGCCGGCGCGCGATCAAGGGCGGCAGGAACGCCTCGTGCGCCACGTCGAAGCGGCCGATCGCGTGGGCGCTGGGCTCGAGCAGGTCGGCGGTGGGATCGCCGCCGTGCGCGTGGTACTGGCTCCAGAACGGCGAGAGACCGAAGTAGATCACTCCCGCGCGCTCGTCGCCGAACCAGGCCGAATAGCGCTCGCCGCCGCCCAGCCCGAGCATGTAGGTGCGAAACACTTTGGGCGGCGGGCCGCGCAGCGCGCAGCCGCACAGGGCCAGCGCGAGCAGGCTGTGGCACACTCGCGCGATGCCCATCTTCGACGAAGTGAATCGGGAAATGAAGGACGCCATGAAGACCCAGCAGAAGCTGCGGCTGCAGGCGTTCCGCAACATCCGCGCGGCGTTCCTGCTGCGGCTGAAGGAGGACGGCTCGACCACGCTCACCGACGAGCAGGCGGTGCCGATCCTGCGCAAGCTCGAGAAACAGCGCCGCGAGTCGATCGAGGCCTTCGAGGGCGCGGGCCGCACCGAGCAGGCCGCGGCCGAGCGCGCCGAGCTCGAGATCATCCTGGGCTATCTCCCCGCGCAGGCCGACGAAGCCACGCTGCGCCAGTGGGTGAGCGCGGCGATCGCCGAGACGGGCGCGAAGTCGGCCAAGGACCTGGGCCGTGTGATGGGCGCAGTGATGAAGGCGCACAAGGGCGACGTCGACGGGAACGAGGCGCGGCGGATCGCGGCTGAGCTTTTGCCGGCGTAGCGCGAGTCACTTCTCTTCGGGCCGGCGCCGGCGCGCGCTCGCCGCGTAGGCCGTGAAGCGCTCGCGGTCGCCGGGCTGGAGCGGGTCGCGCCCGGCCAGGAACAGCTCGAGGTGCGGGAAGTCGTCGAAGCCCCAGAACAGCTCGCCGTCGACCAGCGCCGTGGGCACGCCGAACACGCCGTCGGCCAGCGCGCGCTCGGTGGCCTCGCGCAGGCTGGCCTTCACCGAGTCACTCGCCGCGTCCTTGACCAGGCGCTCGCCGTCGAGGCCCGCCGCGCGCGCGATCTCTGCCACCTCGGCGGGATCGGCCGGGTCGCGCGACTCGGCCCAGACCGCGCGGAACAAGCCGTCGATCAGGCGCCGGCGCGGCTCGCCCGCGGGCGCCGCATGAGTCACGCGCAGCGCGAGCAGCGGCGGAAACGGGTGGGTCTTCGGCGGGGCGATCGGCACGCCGAGCCGGCGCGCCTTGCGCGCCACGTCGAGCATCATCCAGCGCGCCTTGGGCGGCACCTCGGCCGGACCCAGCTGCCCGTGCGCGTTCAGGAGGCCCGCAAACAGCACCGCCTCGGGCTCGACCGTCCGGCCGTGCCGCTCGGCCATCGGCCCGATCTGCGTCCACGCCAGATAGGCGTTGTGCGAGATGTAGTCGAACAAGAACCGGATGGGCCCAGGCACGCGCCGGACGATAGCAAGCCGAGCGAGGGGAGCCCTGGGCGAAGGCCCCCCCGAGCCTTACACACACCACTCGAGGATCAGGCTCTCGTCGGAGTCGGCGGGCGCGGGCAGGAGACACACGATGTTCCGCAGCACGTCCGGGAACTGCCACTCCTCCGAGACCCCGGCGTAGAAGGCCTCGGCCAGGTCGTGCGTGAGCTGACGCAGCGTGGCTTGCGCCGGGTCGACCTCGGCCTCGCGCAGCAGGAGCTGCAGGTCGAGCTTGGGCTCGTCGCCCAGCGCCCCCTTGAACAGCGCGGCGTCGGCGGCTCGAAGCTGCGCGTCGGGCGCGAGCTCCGAGAGACACGTGATCAGCCGCAGGAAGAGTGTGTACGGCGTCGACGACTCGTCGTGCTGCACCACCCCGAGCACGCCCACCGGCTCGGAGTCGATCATGTGGCCCACGTAATCGAGGCCGTCGAGCGCGGGCGAGGGCATGCCCGTGCCGCCCGAGACCGACGCGATGTTGCGGGCGACGCAGGAGAACTCGAACGGCACGGTGTCGAACACGGTCACCGAGCCGTTCGCGAACAGTCTCTCGAGCATGACCCGGCGTGTGGCGGGGTCCTCCGAGTCCGGTGACAGCACCTGGAACTGCTGCTCGTCCGGGTCACAGCAGCTCTCGACCGCGACGTACGCGTCGACGAACTCCTGGATCAGGACCTCGGGGTTCTGCAGATAGTCGACGCACTCGCGCATCTGCCCTTCGAGGGGGAGCGAGCGCGCGCGCTCGAAGCGCTGCCTCAGGATCGTGCTCGGGAAACGTATGGAAAGGTCCGCCAAGTGGGTGTCCGCCACACACAATATCGGCAGCGAACATGCCGAGTTAGAGTGCGGTGTCTGTCATCGGGATCATCGGGGCCGGACGCGTCGGCACGGCGCTGGCGCTGGCGCTGGCAGAGAAGGGCCAGCGCGTCGCGGCCGTCGCCAGCCGGCGCGACAACAGCGCCCGCGCGCTCGCGCGTCGGATCGACGGCGCCGAAGCCCGCTCGGCGCAAGAGGTCGCCCAGCGCTGTGACTGGGTGTTCCTGACGCTGCCCGACTCCGCGGTGGCCGCGGTCGCCTCCGAGCTGACCTGGCGCGCGGGTCAGGCCGTGGTGCACACGAGCGGCGCCCTCGACCTCTCGGCCCTCGACCGCGCCGCGGCCCAGGACGCGCTGCCGGGCGCCTTCCACCCGCTGCGCGCCTTTCCCGCCGGCGACCCGGGGCCGAACGCGTTCGGGGGAGTCACGATCGGGATCTGTGCCGGCCCCGCCCTGTCACCGCAGCTCGAAGCGCTGGCGGGGAGCCTGGGCGGGCGCGCGCTGCGCGTCGACGGCGCGGACCGCACGCTCTACCACGCCGCCGCGGTGTTCGCGAGCAACTACGCGGTAGCGCTCCTGCTCGCCGCGCGCCGCGCCTGGACGCTCGCCGGACTGCCCGAGGCCGAAGCGCGCGCCGCGCTCGCGCCGCTGCTCGCCGGCGCGGCGGCCAACGCGGCGCAGCAGCCGCTCGAGCGCGCGCTCTCCGGGCCGATCGTGCGCGGCGACGCGGACACGATCGCGCGCCACCTCGAGAAGCTCGCGCGCGCGCCCGAGCTCGCCGACCTGTACCGCGCGCTGGGCGCGCAGCTGCTCGACCTGGACCTGGGTCACTCGCCCGAGACCAGGGACAAGATCCGCAAGGCGCTGCTGCGCTAGGCGCAGCTCAGAACTCGGTCAGGACCTTCTCGACCCGGTCCGACACGGACGCGTCGTTCGCGCGCGCGAGCTTCACGAACACGCGCAGGAACGGGTCGGGGTCGGCGAAGCGCAGCGCGCAGCCCGCCGGCGTCTCGCGCACGAACTTCGCCAGCATGATGATCGGCTCGGGCGACTTGAGCCAGCGCATCTCGAGTGACACCGAGGTGCCGGGCGCCAGGCGTGGCGGGCGGCACTCGACGCGCACGCCGCTGTCCGAGATGTCGACCAGCGTGCCCTCGTGCTCCGTCGTGCCGACGCGCAGCACGACGGGAATGCGCACGATGTAGCGCGGAGCGACCCGCCGGGCGGGCGTTTCGAGGAGCTGCTCCTCGTCTTCTGCCATGTCGTCGTACTTCGGACGAATCGCGGGTTCTGTTGAGATCGGAATCACATCGAGCGTCGGGATCCCAGCGCTCCGCTCATCGCGCAGTGTCAAGGAACCGACAGCAGAGCGCGCCAGGGCCCGGGTCGAGACACTTGCCCCGGTCTGGCCCGGCGGCCGAAACCGCTCGCTTTCCGCTTTGTTTCCGCATAGTTGCGCATCCACGACCCCGATCAAGCCCAGACGCGCCGCCGCCGATGGAGTGCCGGGCACCTCCTTTGCACACGCCTGCGCGCGCAGGGGCCGGCCAACGTCCATGGCCGGGGAGGAGTGGAGCGGATGGAGTCTCTCATCCGGCAAGCTTGGCAACGGCACGGTCGCATCCCGCCGGAGCTCAAGGAACGGATCGTCATCGAGCATACTTCCTTGATCAGTTACATCGTGAGTCGCATCGCCGTCCGGCTGCCGTCTCACGTGGACCTCGAGGACTTACACAACACCGGCGTGATCGGTCTCATGGACGCGGTCGACAAATACGACCCGACCAAGGACTGCAAGTTCAAGACGTACGCCGAGTTCCGCATACGCGGCGCCATCCTCGACCAGCTGCGGTCGCTGGACTGGGTGCCGCGCTCGGTGCGCCAGAAGAGCCGCCAGCTCGAGCAGGCCACCAACGCGGTCGAGCAGAGACTCGGCCGGCCCGCGACCGAGGACGAGGTCGCGACCAGCCTGGGGCTGGGCATCGACGACTTCCACATGCTCGTCAACCAGACGCGCGGTGTCTCGATGGTGAACCTCGACGACCTGCGCGGTCAGAGCGACAACGACCAGCCGCTGCCCAGCGGGAACCTCGAGGACGTGAACGCCGAGGACCCGTTCGCGCAGCTGAAACAGCGCGAGCTGACTCAGGCGCTGGCCAACGGCATCGCCGGCCTGCCCGAGAAGGAGCGGCTGGTGATCTCGCTCTACTACTACGAGGACCTGAACCTGAAAGAGATCGGTCAGATCCTCGGCATCACCGAGTCGCGCGTCTGCCAGATCCACTCGAAGGCCGTGTCGCGCCTCCGCTCTCGCATGAGAGCGGCCATGCTGAACTGAGCGGGTCCCGGGCGAGCAGAGCTCGACCCACCCGCGCTTCGCTCGGCTCCGCCTCGCTGCGCGCGAGCGCTTCCGCGCTCGCTTGCGACACAGCTCGCTGGCATCGGCTAGGATTCCGCTCCGCGTGCTGGTCAAGCTGGCGATCGACTTCGAGTGCCCTGCCCCGCTCTGGTGGAAGAGCGGCGGGCGTGCGCTGTGGGAGACTCTGCTCGAGTCGTTCGACAACTCGAGCGTGGTGATCGAGGAGTCGATCGCGCGCTCGTGGCTCGCGCAGGCCGCGCAGATACCCGGCTGGACCGGGGGACCCGAGTACGCGCCCTCGCCCATCTTGCTCAAGCCCATCGACGAGGACGAGGACGTCTAAGCCGCGGCTAGCCGTCGTCGGGCGGCTGGTCGTCCTTGCAGCGCGTGACCCGCACCTGCGTGATTCGGGTGCCCGAGATGTCGACCACGGTGAACTCGTAGCCGGGCACGCGCACCACGTCGCCCTTGCGCGGCGCGCGGCCGAGCGCGTTGAACACCAGGCCCGCCAGCGTGTCGCCGCGCTGCGCGGGCACGTCCCAGTCGGTCTCGCGGTTGAAGTCGGCGACCTTGAGCCGGCCCAGCGCCTGGTAGCCGCCGCCCGGCAGCTCGCGGATGGTGAGCAGCTCCTCGCGGTCGAACTCGTCGCGGATCTCGCCGACGATCTCCTCGAGGATGTCCTCCTGAGTCACGATGCCCAGAGTGACTCCGAACTCGTCCTTCACGACCGCCATGTGCACGAAGTTGCGCTGCATGTCGGCCAAGAGCCGCAGGATCGGCTTGCGCTCCGGCACGCGCAGCACGGGCTTCAGGATGGTGTGCAGGTCGCCCCCGCCGCCGCTCGACAGCTTCACCAGGTCCTTCAGGTGCACCACGCCCACGATCGCGTCGATCGAGCCCTCGTAGATCAGGACGCGCGTGTAACGCTCCTCCATGACCTTCTCGAGCAGCTCGGCGGGGTCGATGTCGATCGGGAAACACACGACCTCGGCGCGCGGGACCATGATCTCCTTCACGGTCATCTCCGCCGCGCCCGCGGTGGCGCCGATGATCTCGAGCGGCTGCGCGTCCGGCTGCGCGGCCGAAGCCTCGCGCGCCAGCGCCACCACGTCCTCGACCGTGGTGACTCGCCGGCCTTGCGTGTCGGCGCCGGCCAGCACGCGCACGAACGGCTCGATGATCCGATCGAACAGCACGTGCACGGGCCAGAGCAGCTTGTGCAGGAGATACAGCGGCAGAGCCACGGCATGTGACACCCGCCGCGGGTGCGCCACCGCGAAAGCCTTGGGCAGCACCTCGCCCAGCACCAGGATCAGCACGGTCATGACCAGGGTCGAGACCAGGATGCCCTTCTGGTCGCCCAGCCAGTGCACGGCCAGCGCGGTGGCGACGCTGGGCCCGAGGATGTTCACCAGACTGTTCGCGAGCAGGATCGTCACCAGCATGCGCGAGGTGGAGTTCAAGAGGTCCCGGATCGCGAACGCCGACGGCCCCCGGGCTTCGCGGATGTCGGCCTCGATCTCGTGCTCCCGCATACGCAGCAGGGCCGTCTCGCTGGTCGAGAAGAAGGCGGACAGGGCCAGGCACGCGACGATGACCAGGAGCCCCGTAAACACGTCCATTTCCCGGACCATACTAGCCGAGGCGTTGGACACGGCGACGGAGCGCCGCACAGAATGACCGCATGGATCTCTCCTACGGCCCCGAGTACGAGGCGTTTCGCTCCGAGGTGCGGCGGTTTCTGGAGGCGCATCCGGACGCGCCCAAGGCGGGCATCGGGCGCGGCGCGCTGGCCTCGCGCGAGCGCGCGCTGGCCTGGCAGCGCACGCTGATCGAGCACGGCTACGCGGCGCGCACCATTCCGCGCGAGTACGGCGGCGCAGGCCGGGCGCCGGACCTGCTCCAGTCGATCATCATCGACGAGGAGTTCGCGCGCGCGGGTGTCTCGCGCGGGATCGCGGGCCAGGGGCCGTCGATGCTGGTGCCGACGCTGCTCGAGCACGGCAGCGAGGAGCAGAAACGGCGCTACGTGGGCCCGACCATTCGCGGCGAGATGGTCTGGTGCCAGGGTTACAGCGAGCCGGGCTCCGGAAGCGACCTGGCGAGCCTGCAGACCCGCGCGACCGACGACGGTGACTCGTGGCGGATCAACGGCCAGAAGATCTGGACCTCGACCGCGCGCGAATCCGACATGATGTTCGCGCTGATCCGCACCGAGCCGAACGCGCCCAAGCACGAGGGCATCTCGTATCTCGTGTTTCCCATGAGCACGCCGGGCATCGACGTGCGCCCGCTGCACACGCTGACCGGGAACGCCGAGTTCAACGAGGTGTTCTTCAGCGACGTGCGCGTGCCGAAGACGAGCCTGGTCGGGAAGCGCGGCGAGGGCTGGAAGATCGGCAACACCACGTTGCGCCACGAGCGCAACATGCTCGGCAGCACGGGTCAGACCGAGTCGATGTTCGCTTCGCTCGTGGCGCTGATGGAGAGCGAGACGGTTTCGGGCGCGCGCGCGATCGACTCACCGGTGCTGCGCGATCGGTTGGGCCGGCTCGAGGCCTCGGTGCTCGCGATGAAGTACCACGCGCTGCGGCTGCTCACCTGCCAGCTCCGCGGCGAGTCACCGGGCGTGGCCGGGCTGATCGTGAAGCTCCAGGGCTGCGAGCTGAACCACCAGATCGCGGCGCTCGCGCTCGACGTGCTGGGCGAGCTCGGCCCGCTGCACCGCGACAGCCCGCACCTGCGCGCCGGCGGCGCCTGGCCGTACCAGTGGATGTTCTCGCTCGGGCTGATCATCGGCGGCGGCACGGCGCAGATCCAGAAGAACATCATCGCGGAGCGCGGCCTGGGCCTGCCGCGCGAGCCGAAGGCGGCGTGAGGCGAGTGAGTCATGGATTTCGGACTCTCTGACGAACAGAAGCTGCTGCAGGACACGATGCGCAAGCTGCTCGGGGCGGAGTTCCCGACCACGCGCGCGCGCGAGGTGTCGAAGACCGCGAGCGCGCACGACGCGGCGCTCTGGAAGTCACTGGCCGAGGCGGGGGCGCTCGGAGCGCTGGTGCCGGAGCAGCACGGCGGCGCCGGGCTGTCGTTTCTCGACGCCATGCTGGTGGCCGAGGAGATCGGCCGAGCGGCCGGTCCGGGTGCCTACGTCGCCACGGCCGTGATGGGCTCGGTCGCGGTGGCGGCCTCGGGACACGAGGCCCTGGCCAAGGAGGTCCTGCCGGAGATCGCCGCGGGGACGACACGCATCGGTGTCGGGCTGGCCGAGGCCACGGGCGCGCGCGACGGCGCGGGCGTGCGGCTCGACCACGGGCGGCTCGAGGGCGCTGCGCTGTTCGTGCTCGACGCGGTCGAGGCCGACCGGCTCCTGCTCCACACCGCGGCCGGGCTGGCGCTCGTGCGCGCCAAGACCGGCGGAGTGCAGGTGACCCCGCTGGCGTCCGTCGACGGCACGCGCCGCTTCGCCGAGGTGCGGCTCTCGGGCGTGGAGCCCGTGGCGCTCGTCGACGCCCTGCCCCGCGTGCTCGCAGCCGGGCGCATCGCCCTCGCCTTCGACTCACTGGGCGCCGCCGAGCGCGCGCTCGAGCTCGCGCTCGAGTACGCCTCGCAGCGCAAGCAGTTCGGGCGCGTGATCGGCTCGTTCCAGGCCGTGAAGCACATGCTGGCCGAGATCGCCGCCGCGCTCGAGCCCGCGCGCTCGCTCGCGTGGTACGCCGCGCACGCCTTCGACGCCGAGCCGCGCGAAGCGGCGCGCATGGCGGCCCTGTGCAAGGCCCACCTCGCCGAGACCGCGACCGAGGTGCTGCGCAAGGCCACCGAGGTGCACGGCGGCATCGGCTTCACCGAGCAGTACGACCTGCACCTGTGGTTCCGGCGCGTCGCGCTCACGCGGCCGCTGCTCGGCGGGCCGGAGCTCCTGCGCGAAGAGGCCACCCGGCTGCGCGGCGGGGCACCCTCGTTATAATCCGGCCCCCCTGAACGTCCCAGGGGACCGAGGAGTCAGTCGTGCCCGAATTCGTCTTCGTCATGGAAGACCTGCGCAAGGTCGTGCCGCCGGACCGGATCCTGCTCGACGCGATCTCGCTGTCGTTCTATCCCGGCGCGAAGATCGGCGTCCTGGGTCACAACGGCTCGGGCAAGAGCACGCTGCTCAAGATCATGGCGGGCGTGGACAAGGAGTTCGTCGGCGTCGCGCGGCCGCACGAAGGCCTGCGCATCGGGTATCTCGCGCAGGAGCCCGAGCTCGACGAGTCGAAGACCGTGCTCGGCATCGTCGAGGAAGGCGTGGCCGAGACACGCGCGCTGCTCACCGAGTTCGAGGCGATCTCCGCGAAGTTCTCCGAGCCGATGGACGACGACGCGATGAACAAGCTCTTGGAGCGCCAGGCCAAGCTGCAGGACAAGATCGACGCCGTGAACGCGTGGGAGCTGGACCGGCAGCTCGAGGTGGCGATGGACGCGCTGCGCCTCCCGCCCGGCGACGCGCAGGTGAAGGTGCTCTCGGGCGGCGAGCGCCGCCGCGTGGCGCTGTGCCGGCTGCTCCTGGCGCGGCCCGACATGCTCCTGCTCGACGAGCCCACGAACCACCTCGACGCCGAGTCGGTCGCGTGGCTCGAGCGCTTCCTGCACGACTACCCCGGCACCGTCGTGGCCGTGACTCACGACCGCTACTTCCTCGACAACGTGGCGGGCTGGATCCTCGAGCTCGACCGCGGCCGGGGCATCCCGTACAAGGGGAACTACTCCGCCTGGCTCGAGCAGAAGCAGAAGCGCCTGGAGCTGGAGGAGAAGAAGGCCAGCGCGCGCCAGCGCACGCTGCAGCGCGAGCTCGAGTGGGTGCGCCTGGCGCCGCGCGCGCGGCAAGCCAAGTCGAAGGCGCGCATCGCCGCGTTCGAGAAGCTGCGCGCCGAGGAGGAGAACCGCGCGCCGGACACGGTCGAGATCGCGATCCCGCCCGGCCCGCGGCTGGGCGAGAACGTGATCGCGGCGGAGTCACTCACCAAGGGCTACGGCGAAACACTCTTGATCGACGACCTCGACTTCAAGCTGCCGCAGGGCGCGATCGTGGGAGTCATCGGCGGCAACGGCGCGGGCAAGACGACGCTGTTCCGCATGATCACGGGCTCCGAGAAGCCCGACTCGGGCGCGCTGCGCATCGGCGAGACGGTGAAGCTCGCCTACGTGGACCAGGCGCGCTCCGAGCTCGACCCCAAGAAGACCGTGTTCGAGGCCATCTCGGACGGCGAGGAGAAGATGAAGGTCGGGTCACGCGAGCTGCCGAGCCGCGCCTACGTGGGCTCGTTCGGCTTCAAGGGCCCCGACCAGCAGAAGCGCGTCTCGATGCTCTCGGGCGGCGAGCGCAACCGCCTGCACCTCGCGCGCACGCTGAAGGCGGGCGGCAACGTGCTGCTCCTCGACGAGCCCACGAACGACCTCGACGTGGACACGCTGCGCGCGCTCGAAGAGGCCCTGCTCGGCTTCTCGGGCTGCGTGGTCGTGATCTCGCACGACCGCTGGTTCCTCGACCGCATCGCGACGCACATGCTCGCCTTCGAGGGCGACAGTCACGTGGAGTTCTTCGAGGGCAACTACCAGGAGTACGAAGCCGACCTGAAGCGCCGCATCGGCGTCGACGCCGACCAGCCGCACCGGATGCGCTTCAAGAAGCTGACTCACTAGTCATTCGCTGCGGTCGACGCCGATCTCATTCGCGAGCCAATCGCATTCGCGAGTCGCTCGTGTTGGTGTGTCGGCCGTCGGCGGAGGCACACCGATGAAGTCGTTGGCTTTCGGCCTGGTTTCGGTGATGGCGCTGGGTCTCGCGCTCAGTGGTTCGGCACACGGCGCGAGCGACGACGTCGTCTGGAACGCCACGACGGACTACTACGACGTCCGCCTCGAGCTTGCGGCCGGAGCCGGGAGCGGCTCGATCACGATCGCCAGCCACCCAGGGGGTGCCCCCTGGGTCGGCTTGCTGGATCCCGGACTCGTCCTGAACAGCGATCCGTCCGTGGGCCCGGACTCGCTCGTCGACGATGGGATCTTCCTGCACGCTTCCGGCGGGGCCTTCGACTCCGCAGGCCTTGTCCTCGTCGATCTGGACGGCGTCGCGTTCGACGGAGCCGTTCCCTTCGGCAGCGGGCCCTACTCACTCATGCCGAAGGTGCCTCCGCCGCTCGAGCTCTTCGAGACCGCGATACTTGCGATCTCTCTGACTGACCAGAATGGATCGCTGATCAGCCGTTCCACCTACCCGATCCTGACCTTGACGCCGGAGCCCACGGCCACGTTGCTTTCACTGATGGTGCTCCCGCTCGTGGTGTCTCGCCTCAGCCGGCGATGGCCCGCCACAACAGGAAGACCGGGAGCGCCAGCAGCCCGAGGCTGACCGCGGTGTCGAGCACGGCCATCCCGCACCAGAACGCGTACGAGGCGTAGTCACCCGCGGTCGGCGGGGCCCCGGGCTCGTCCAAGAGCAGGCGCGCGCGCAGCGAGTCGACCCGTTCGCGCAGGAGGGACTCCGAGATGCCCTCGCAGTACAGGTTCTTGCTGTGTCTCCCTCGCACCCAGGCGCGCCAGGTCGCGCCGGGGTTCACGACCCAGCCCATCACCATGCCCTGCAAGTTGATGTACCAGGCGAACCACATGCGGCCGCAGCCCGAGGCGATCTCCCAGGCGCTGATCTCGGCCTCGCCGGTCCAGTCGGTCTTGTAGCCGGTGGCCACGTGGTGCAGATCGTGGATGCCCACGGCTTTGCGGCGCGCGTCCGAGTTGGGGAAGCCGATCGGAATCGGACCCAGCTTCGCGAGCTGCACGAACTTCGCGGCGTAGCCGCCGTCGGGCGGGAAGCCCGCCTCGGCGAAGTATCTCGCGCGCGCCTCGCGCACGCTGAGGGACAGATCGGAGGTGGTCATGACTCGCTCCTCTTCGTTTGGGGACGCAGGCCATCGAGCTGGAGCTCGAGCGCGCGCCGCAGGCCGTCCTCGGCGCCCTGGCGCGAGACCAGGCCCGCGCCGAGCCAGCCCTGGATCCAGTAGCCGTAGTGCGCGAACAGCGCCTGGGCGACGGGCATGGGCGCGACGTCGGCGCGCAGCGCGCCGCGGGCCTGCGCCTGCGCGACGAGCTCCGCCAGGTGCGCGCCGAACTCGAGCGTGAGTCGCCCGAGTCTCTCGGGGTCGTGCTCGCGGAAGAACAGCTCCTGCACGAGTGACTTCGCGTGGGCCGCGTCGCGCGCGTAGAAAGCGATGAAGCGCCCGAAGTAGGCCATGAGCTGCGCTAGGAAATCGCTCTCGCGCGCTGCGGCCGCGCGCGCCTCGGCGAAGATGCGGCGCGCGTCCTCTTCGAACGTGAGGAACAAGAGCTCGCGCTTGTCGCGCACGTACAGGAACAGCGTGCCTGTCCCGATCCCCGCGCGCTCGCAGATCTCGCGCGCGGTCGTGGCCTCGAAGCCCCGCCGCGCGAACAGCGCGCGCGCCGCGTTGCGGATCCGCAACAGCTTCTCGGCCTTGTTCCGCTCGCGCAGACCCTGTGCAACTTCGGGCACTTGGCGCTCTCCTGATCCTGTTCAATTATGAACAAGATCATTTTATGCGCAAGTGCCCTCCTGCCGCAACTCGCGCTTCAGGAGATCGCATTCGCTCCGATGAGAAGGCGCCCATCAATCCTAGAGAGGGGGAACCTGTCGTCATGATGACTCCGAATCCGCGCGCGCTCCGGCTCGCGCTTCTCGCGGCGGCGATCTTCGCCGGCGCCTTCTCGTTCGCGAACAGCGCCAGCGCCCAGTGGAGCGACCCCGTGTGCGTCGACCCGAACACCGTTCCGGGTGTGTTCGAGGGCTACACGTTCAACGGCGCGGTCAAGTGCGAGAGCTACTGCAAGATGGTCGCGAGCAACTGCAAGTCGCTCGTGAAGGACGCGGCGAGCTGCAACCAGAACAGCTGGAAGGGCTACTGGAACCTGTTCGACAAGGCGAGCTGCGACGTGCAGGAGAACCCACAGGACCGCAAGGACTGCAACGCGATGGTGAAGGGCCAGCGCTCCCTCGTTCATGGCGAGATCGACAGCAGCAAAGACATGGCGCTGGACGCCTGCGACATGAACCTCGCCAACTGCATCGCGAACTGCGCCCTCGTCCTGTAACTCACTCGGCTTTTCCGTCCCACTCCGCCCGATCTCCGCGGCGACCCCGCGGAGATCGGGCGCGACTCTCCGCCCTCACCCCCCGTGAGGCGCTCTCGTGTCACTTCCCGCTCGCTCTCGTCTCGCGGTGCTCGCACTCCTGGTTCTGGGACCGATCGGCGGCCTGTTCGCGCTCGATCTCGCGATCGCCCGCGCCACGCCGTTCTGGGCCTGGGTGGTGGCGTCGTTCCCGCGGCGCATCGACGACTCGTTCCTGGCCGAAGCCACGCTGCGCGCGACCCGTCCGGGCCGCGACAACGTGCTGCTCTTGGGCAACAGCCGCGCCGACGACGGCATCGACCTGGCGGCGCTCGAGAACCGCTTCACCGGCCGCGGCCTGCACTTCCGCAACCTGACCGTCGTGGGCTCGGGGCCGGTCGACGAGGCCATGCGCGCGCGCGACGTGGCCCGGCTCGAGCCGAGCGCGGTGATCGCGGTGGTCGCAGCTTCGGAGCTGCGCGACGCCGACGGCACGGGCGAGACCTTCAGCTACGACGAGGCCGCCGCGCGTTACATCTTCCCCGCCTCGGACTTCGCCGCGCGCCCGGAGTTCCATCTCGCGGGGCTCGTGGGCGAGCTGCACGTACTGGCGCGCCATCGGCGTTCCCTGCAGAACGCGCTCATGGTGCGCCTGGGGCGCCTCACCTTCCTGTCGATCGAGATGGACCTGCTGCGCATGGCGCGGGAACGGATGGCCGGGAGCCGCGGCCCGAAAGTGCCCGTCGAGTGGATGAGCCGGGTCGAGCTCGACCCGTACCCGAACGACAACACACGCGCGCTCGAGTTCCTGGCCGAGACACTGCACGCCGCCGGCACGCGGCTGATCGTGGTCGAGGCGCCGAGTCACTTGATCCAGGAGGCGCCCAAAGTCAGGCCGCGCATGGAGCGCTTCCGCCGCTACGTGGCCGACCTGGCCGCGCAGCACGGCTTCGTCTTCCTCGACGCTTCGGCCTTCCCGCCGCTCGAGCTCGACCAGTTCAAGGACATGATCCACGTGAACGACTCGGGCCGCTTCACCTATACCAGCGCGCTGGGCGACCAGCTCGAGTCACTGCTCTAGGGCCGTCATGCGCTTCAACAGCTTCGAGTTCGCGCTCTTCTTCGCGGTCCTCGTGGGCCTTCTGCCCTTCTTCCCGCGCGGCAAGCCGCGCACCGGCTTGCTCCTGGTGGCGAGCTACATCTTCTACGGCTCGTGGAACTGGGGCTTCCTGCTGCTCTTGTGGCTCACGACCTTGCTCGACTTCGGCTTCGGGCTGGCGATCTCGGCCACCGAGGTGCAGTGGAAGCGTCGCGCGTATCTGTGGACGAGTATCTTCGCGAACCTGGGGTTCCTGTTCTATTTCAAGTACGGGAACTTCTTCCTCGACAACGTCGCGTTCGTGTCGGGCATCGATCCCGAGCCGTACTACCTGAAGATCGTGATCCCGCTCGGGATCTCGTTCTACACCTTCCACACGATGACCTACACGATCGACGTGTACCGGCGCCGCGTGGAGACCTGCCGCAGCCTGCTCGACTTCGCGCTCTACGTCGCGTTCTTCCCGCAGCTCCTGGCGGGGCCGATCCTGCGCGCGGGTCACTTCATTCCGCAGCTCGCGCGCACCGAGCCGGTGCGCGACGACGAGCTGCTGTCGGGGCTCGAGCTGTTCTGCCTGGGCCTGTTCAAGAAGGTCGTGGTGGCCGACAACATGGCGACGCTCGCCGACCGCGTCTTCTCCGACCCGACTCACTTCGGCGCGGCGGCGATCCTCCTGGGCACGATCGCGTTCTGGATCCAGATCTACTGCGATTTCTCGGGCTACTCGACCATGGCGCGCGGGCTCGGGCGCTGGCTGGGCTTCGAGATCCCGCAGAACTTCGACTACCCGCTCTTGCAGACCAACCCGCAGACCTACCGGCACGCCTGGCACATGACGCTGGGCCAGTGGTTCACCGACTACGTGTACAAGCCGCTGGGCGGCTCACGCGCAGGCGACCTGCGCATGCTGCGCAACATCATGATCACCTGGACGCTCACGGGCCTGTGGCACGGCGCGAGCTGGCACTTCGTGCTCTGGGGGCTCTACAACGGCGTGACCTTGTGCGTGTACTCGCTGTGGAAGAAGCACGCGCCCTGGCACCTGCCGGAGTACCCCGGCAAGAAGCTCGTGTCGTGGCTGGCGCAGGTGGCGCTCCTGCTGCCGTCGGTGGCGCTGTTCCGCACCGGCGACATGCACGGCTTCGGGCAGCTGGCCCTGCGCGTGCTCAGCTGGGAATCGGGCCGCAGCGTGGCGTTGGAGTGGCCGCTTGCCATCGCGTTGCTCGCGGGTGTGCACGTGCTCTGTTACTTCCACTACAAGGAAGATCTGCTGCAGAGACTCCGCTGGCCTGCGCGCATCGGATTGGTGTCGTCGGCCGCCGCGCTGACGGCGCTGCTCGCGGCGACCGGCCGGCCGTTCATCTATTTCCAGTTCTGATAAAATGGGCTGGTGACTCGCGCCCCACGCCCGCTGCTGCCCCTGGCATTGGCCTGCCTGGCGTTCGCGCTGGCGGCCGCGCCCGCGCGCGCCGGCACCGATTTCAGCGATCCCAACGCGCCGCTGCCGCTGGGGCCCAAGCGCCCCTGCAGCCTGGAGCCGTCGATCACGCCGGGCGACGCCGTGGCGGCGGTCGTGCCCGGCATGGCCTTCGGCTTCATCCTCATCGACCCGAACGACCCGAACAACGCGAACCTGTTCAGCCACCTCTCGAACTGCGCGAGCCTGTGCAAGAAGGCGGGCTCGACCTGCCAGAAGTACGTGAAGCGCCTCGCCTCGTGCGAGAGCCACGCGATCGACGACCGCGCGAAGTTCGTCTCGAAAGTGAATCCGCCCGGCGTCGACGTCGATCCCAACACGGTGGCGGCGGAGCACGCCGCGGTCGACGACGCGGTCACGACGGCGCTGGGAGACTGCACGACCAAGGCCAACCAGTGCGCGGGGGCGTGCGATGCGGCGCCGTGACTCGCTGCGCCTGGGCGCGCTCGCGCTGCTCGCCGCAGCGCTCGTGCCGCTGCCGGCCTTCGCCGCGAGCGGCTCACTCTTCCTGAAGCAGATCTGCGGCGAGATGACCGACATCGCCGCCATGTACGGCTTCGAGACGAACTTCGTGGGCGTGCCGAACTGCGTGAAGCTCTGCAAGCAAGCGCTGTCGGTGTGCGAGAAGAACGTGAAGGACGCCGCGAGCTGTCAGCTGGCGTTCTCGAGTGACTGGGTCACCTTCGACACGGCGGTCGCCTGCGCCGGCCTCACGGGCGGCGACCTGCGCGACTGCAAGGCCAGCTGGAACGCCGACAAGAAGGACTGGCAGGCGAGCATCAAGCAGAACCGCGGCTTCGGAATCATCGGCTGCGAGAATCACGACTCGATCTGCGAGAAGCGCTGCACCGGGGAGTAGAGAGCTCCGTTGCGCGCTGCGCTCCGCGCAATTCCCGTCGGTCGCTGCTTCGGGAGTACCCTGCAGACGCTCCCTCTGGGAATTGCGCCGGCCGCGCGCACGGAACAGATCTCTCCGCTGCCCCGTAAGAATAGAGACGCGTCGACGTTGGTTGCCCCGTCGCCCCTGCAGTCCGCGCCCGATGGCACAGCAAGCGCGAGCGGACGGCTGTTCGCCCGCCGGGCCGGCGCGGAAGCCCGGAGGAGCGTCTGCAGGGTATTCCCGAAGCAGCGACGGGGGGCTTCTGCGCGGACGGCGGGGCGCCGAGATGTTCCGGCCTCCGGCTCTTAGTTCGCGCAGAACCCCAGACACTCCGTGCGCCACGAGTCACAGAAGCCGAGCGCCTCCTCGAGGTCGCTCTTCAGGTTGCCGCGCGCCACGTCGGAGTTGGTCTTGGCGGCGAGCTCGCAGGTCTTGCGCGTCGGGCCGTCGCTGATGTTGGCGCACTCTTTCTTCGAGTAGTCGAGACTGTCGGAGACCAGCCCCGTCTGACACGAATACGCGTCCTTCGTGAACTTCACGCAGTCCTTCGCGATGGACTTGCACAGGTCCACGCAGCGCACGAAGCCCACGAACATGTTCGAGGCGATGATGTCGTTCTCGGCCGTGAACACGCTGGCGCAAACGCCCGGTGTGAATGGCAGGATGACGTCACCCGCTCGCGCCGGGGACGCAAACAGGGCGCACACCAGACCCAGAGCGATCGAATGCTTCATGCTCTCCCCCCTTGCGCGGGAGGAGTAACAACTCTCAGGGCTGGTTGCAGCTGTTCCGGCAGATGGCGCCCCACTCTTCACAGGTGGCGAGCGCGCCGTCGCGGTTGTTGCGCAGGGCCTGGCGATCGACACCCGAGTCGTTGTCGATCCCGGCCTTGCACTCCTTCTTTCCGCTGTTGTCGTCAGCGAACTCGCGCTCGCAGTCCTTCTTCTGGTAGGAGACGTCGTCACCCAGCAGGGCACTGGTACAAGCGAAGGCGAGCCGCACATACTGCTTGCAGTCGGACGCGGCCTTCTTGCACAGCGACTCGCACTGGTCGGAGATCGCGTAGTAGCCGCTGGGATTGGCCAGGGTGTTGGTCACGTCGATCGGATCCAGGCAAACCGGGTCGCCGAACGGCGAGGTCACCGTGGGCGGAATGATCCCGCCCGCGCGCGCTCCCCATGCGAGCGTCATCCCGGTGCACAGCGCGAGACAAGACGCGACGAAACGAC
>DATKAO010000198.1 GCA_035498015.1 Myxococcota bacterium | reverse complement strand
GGTGTCCCGAGGCCCGTGCCCCCGGAGCCGAGGGAGAGCGATGAAGCGCCAGACCAAGTTCATCTTCGTGACGGGGGGCGTGCTCTCGTCGCTGGGCAAGGGCCTCTCGTCGGCGTCGATCGGAGCCCTGCTCGAGGCGCGAGGCCTGCGCGTCGCCTTCCTCAAGCTCGACCCCTACCTGAACGTCGACCCCGGCACGATGAACCCGCTGCAGCACGGCGAGGTGTACGTCACCGCCGACGGCGCCGAGACCGACCTCGACCTGGGTCACTACGAGCGCTTCACCCACGCGCAGCTCACGCGCGCCAACAACCTGACCGCGGGGCGCGTGTACGAACGCGTGATCTCGAAGGAGCGTGAGGGCAAGTATCTCGGCGCCACCGTGCAGGTCATCCCGCACGTGACCGACGAGATCAAGAGTCACATCCTGTCCATCGCGAGCGAGGGCACCGACGTGCTGATCGTGGAGATCGGCGGCACGGTCGGCGACATCGAGTCACTTCCCTTCCTCGAGGCGATCCGCCAGCTGCGCTCCGACATCGGGCGCGAGAACGTCTTGTACATCCACATCGCGCTGGTGCCCTACGTGGCCTCGGCCGGCGAGCTCAAGACCAAGCCCGTGCAGCACAGCGTGAAGGAGCTGCGCTCGATCGGCATCGCGCCCGAGATCCTGCTGTGCCGCACCGACCGCTACCTGCCGCGCTCGGTGAAGTCGAAGCTCGCGCTGTTCTGCGACGTGGACGAGGAGGCGGTGATCACCGCCAAGGACGTCGACACGATCTACGAGCTGCCGCTCGTGTTCCACTCCGAGGGCCTGGACGACATCGTCGTGCAGAAGCTCTCCATGTGGACCGGCCAGCCGAACCTCGAGCGCTGGGAGCGCGTGGTGGCCGTGCTGAAGAACCCCGACCAGCGGGTGAAGATCGCCATGGTCGGCAAGTACGTCGACCTGACGGAGTCCTACAAGAGTCTCAACGAGGCGCTGACTCACGCGGGCATCGCGCACGGCGCGGGCGTGGACATCGAGTACGTCGACTCCGACAAGCTCGAAGGCTCCGCGCTCGACGGCCTGCGGTCGGTCGACGGCATCCTGGTCCCGCACGGCTTCGGCTCGCGCGGCGCCGAAGGCAAGATCCAGGCGATCCAGTTCGCTCGCGAGCACGAGATCCCGTACTTCGGTGTGTGCTACGGCCTGCAGATGGCCGTGATCGAGGCCGCGCGGAATCTCGCGGGTCTGGCCGGCGCGAACTCGACCGAGGTCGACTCGAAGACTCCGCACCCGGTGATCGACTATCTCGAGGGACAGGCTGCGCGGGCGGGCAGCGGCGGGACGATGCGTCTGGGCGCGTACCCGTGCGTGGTGACTCCGGACACCCTGGCGGCGCGCGCGTACGGGAAGACGGAGGTCTTCGAGCGCCACCGCCACCGGCTGGAAGTGAATCCGCTGTATCACCAGACCCTGCGCGATGCGGGGCTGGTGATCTCAGGTCTGTCACCCGACGGGCAGCTCGTGGAGATCATCGAGTATCCCGACCACCCCTGGTTCCTGGGCTGCCAGTTCCACCCGGAGTTCCAGTCGAACCCGTTCGAACCCCACCCGCTGTTCCGGAGCTTCATCGGGGCGGCGGTGCGGCGCAGGAGCGGCGGGGGCTGAGTCACTCGCTCCGGCGCGGGAACGGCTGCTCCGGCACCGGCGCCTGCACGTCGAAGGTGTTGAGCGTCATCGACACGAACGTGTAGAAGCCGAGCGTGGCGAGCAGCTCGACCAGGCCGCGCTCGCCGAAGCGGGCGACGGCGCGCTGGTAGAGGTCCATGGGCAGGTCGCGCGTGGCGTGGAGCGCATGACTCACGTCGTACACGAGCTTTTCGTCGTCGGGCGCGCGCTCGGGCCGGCGCTGCTTGAAGATCTCGTCGATGGTCTCCTGGGACACGCCGAACTCGCGGGCGTAGCGGGCGTGCGCGACCCACTCGACGTTGCTGCGCCAGGCGCGGCCGGTCACGAGGATGGCGAGCTCGATCAGCCGCCGGTCCAGCGTGGTGCGCTGCCAGATGAAGTCGCCCAGGCCCATGGCGCGGCGCGAGAGCTCGGGGCTGCGCAGCCACGGGTCGAACGGGCCGCCGATCTGGCCGTCGGGGCGCGGCGGGCGCACGCGGGCGACCTCTTGGTAGCGTTCGCGCTGCTCGGGCTCGAGCTCCTCGGGGCGCTTGGGGGTGAGTCGGCTCATGGGCCGATTCTCGCACGGCGGGGGGCGCGGTAGACTGCCGCGCGTGAGGATCGCGCTCGCTCGCGCGGCGGCGGCCGCGATGCTGCTGGTCGCGCAGGCCGGGCGTGCGGCGGACGCGGACGAGGCCGGCGCGTTCGAGAAGCGCGTGGCGGAGCTCGAGCGGCGCGCGGACGCTCTGCTCCGGCCGCCGGCGGCGATGCTGCCCGCGGACGCGCCGCTCGTTCCGAGGTATCTCGGGGGCGGCGGCGAGATGCCGCGGCTGGACGAGCACGCGCGGCTGAGCGCGCGACACTTCCTCCTGGTGGGGCTCGAGCGCGGGCAGGTGAGCGAGGTCGACTACGGCGACGGCTCGCAGTCGACGCGCTTCGCGCCGCCCTGGGAGAAGCAGGGCTTCGTGGTGGCTCCGGTCGAGGTGCTGGTCGCGATGGCGCTCGCGTCGGGTGACTCCCTGCGCGGGGTGGAGCTCGACCTGCGCATCGCCACGCAGGAGCGCGGGACTCACTTCGTGACGCTCGTGCACGAGCTCGACGGCCCGCTGCACGTGACCGACGTGAGCGGCGAGGCGCCCGCGCTTCCGCCCGCGCTCGCCGAGGCGGCGCTCGCCGCGAAGTACGGCATCGGCCGGCTCGATGCCGACTCCGGTCACTGGTCGCCCTCCGAACGCCAGTCACTGGCGCGCGCTCTCTCGCTCCTCTCCGAGCGCGAGCGCGCGACACTGCGCCAGATCGAGCTGCGGCGCATGGAGCGGCCGCGCCGCATCGTGCCGGTGAAGGGGGCGTGCGGGCTGGCCACGGTCGAGCTCACCCAGCGCTGGATCGAGATCTACGATTGCGCCTTCCGCGACGACGACATCGTGTTCGTGGGCGACCCGCGCGCGCCGGACCGCGCCTCGGTGCGGATCCTCCTGCACGAGCTCGGGCACGCGCTCGCCGCGGAGCCCGTGCATCGCTTCTTCGTCGACATGCAGCGGCTGCTCGACGAGGCGGAGGCGCGGCACGCGCCCGGCCTGCCGGGGCTGGTCGAGCGCCTGCGCGCGCTGCTCCTCCGGGTCACTCGGGCGCAGCCGACGGGACCCGCCGTGACTGCCTTCAGCAAGCTGCCGGGTGCCGCCGGCGGAATCACGAGCTACGGGCGGCAGAGCCCCGCCGAGGCCTTCGCCGAGGCGTTCTCGCTCTATCACGCCGACCCCGAGGCGCTGCGGCGGGTGTGTCCCGCCGCGCTCGAGTTCTTCGAGCGCGGCGGTCACCTGGACGACGCGCGCTAGCTCGGCTCGTCCTTCTTGGGCGCGGGCGAGGGCTTGGGCGGCGGCCGGCGCGGGTCGTTCGGATCGGGCCCCTGGCGCCGGATCTTCTCGATCTGCTCGCGCAGCCGCTTCGCGCGCGCCTTCCGCGCCTCGGCGTCAGCGTCGTCGCCGTCGGACACGACTCACAGTCTAGGGGCGCACCTCCGGTGCGCGCCAGACGTGCGGGCGGGGGCAGGAGCCGCGCCCACGGCCGCGACCAGCGCTCCGCCGCCGTTGCCGGTGCCGCCGTTTCCGTTGGCCCCGGCGCGGGGCAGACCGGACTCCTTCTTCACGCGCTCGATCGCGGTCCGCAGGTCGTGTGCGCGCGCGCTGGTCGCGAGCGAAACCCTCCGCGCCGCCGTCCCGGCGAGCCTGGCCACGTAGCGGCCCGCGGCCATGGACTGAGTGCGGCCCCTCTGCGTGTGTTTGTCGAGCGCCGAGCGCATGTTGCAGTCGTCCATGGCGCCGCGCGACACGAACTCGGAGTGCGGCGTGCCGAACCACACCTCCTGCCACCACTCGCGGCTCTCGGGCAGCATCCAGCTCAGATACCCGCCGTCGAGCACGTCGCGCGGCTCCTGGATCGCGCCGCTGAACGAGTAGCGCACGCCGGCGGCCGCGATCGGGTCGAAGAACTCCGGCGTGTAGAAGTCCGACACGAGCACGCCGTTCACGCTGTACGCGTAGCGCGCGTCCTCCGAGGGGTCGCACGGCTCGACCAGGAACAGCACGCGGCCCTGGTCGGGCTTGGGCGAGTCACCCGCGACCAGGCGCTTGCCGAACGGGTCGACCAGCATCTCGATCGACTCGTGACTCGTGGTGAGCGACACCACGTCCTCGTCCTGGTTCGCCTCGACCAGCGCGAACGGCTGGCCGTCGTTGTCGAGGTGGATGCCGGCGGCGCCCGCGTAGTCGATGTTGTCCTGGATCAGGATCGGCCAGGTGCCGAGCGGCACGTCCTCGAGCTTCGCGAAGGTGTCGACCGTGGCCGAGACCTCCCAGATCGGCGCGAGGTCGCGCGTGACCTGCTTCTGGATCGCGGCGCCGATGCGCGCCGCGAGGTCTTGGGGAACCGCGGAAGATTCGGAGACGATTGCGATCTGCCGGATCAGGTGGCTGGCCATGGTAACTCTCCTTGGGGCGAGTGACTCGCCGTGGTGAAGACGTGCGGTCGACCCGGTGCAATGGCCGGGCCGCGCCGCGCGGGCCGGGCCTGCGCTGGGGAGTGCCGCACTGCCCGCGGGCGAGGTCGCGCGGCGCGGGCGCTGCCCTCTCGGGCGGACGCTACGCCGAGTGAGTGAGCGCGACCAGGCGCTCGCGCACCTCGAGCGCGCTCGAGGGCCGGCGCTTGCGGTCGCGGCTCAAGCAGTCGGCCACGAGCAGCGAGAGCGGAGCCGGGCAGCCCGGCGCGCACGCGGCGAGCTCGTCCGGTACGGCGTGGAAGATCGCGTCGAGCGTGTCGGCCCAGGCCGCGCGCTCGAACGGGTGGCGCCCGGCGATCGCTTCGTACAGCACCACCGCCGAGCTCCACAGGTCGAAGTCCACGGTCGGCGGGTCGCCGCGCAGCGCTTCGGGCGACATGTAGATCGGGGTGCCGACCAACGCCGGGCCGAGCAGCGAGACGTTCGAGAGCCGCGCGTCGATCTGCCGCACCGACGCGTTCACCAGCTCGTCGCGTTTCTGGAAGATGCGCGCCATGCCGAAGTCGAGCAGCTTGGGCGTGCCGTCGGCACGGAAGCCGATGTTGCTCGGCTTCACGTCGCGGTGCAGCATGCCCGCGCCGTGCACGTGCGCGAGCGCCTCCATGAGGGCGATCCCCAGCCCGACGGCCTCGTCGGGCGCGAGGCGCGAACGCGCCAGCCGCTCGCCGAGCGTGCCGCGCTCGAGATACTCGAGGATGAGCAGCGGCGTGCCGCGCCAGCGCTCCACGCCGTAGATCAGGGCCAGGTGCCGGTGCGCGATCGCCGCCATGGCGCGCGCCTCGCGGCGCAGCCGCACCGACTCCTCGGGCGACGTGCGCGGCAACGTCTTCAGCGCTACCGAGCGATACAGCGCGAGGTCGGTCGCGAGATACACCACGCCCATCGCCCCGCTGCCGATGCGCCGATCGAGCTGGAACTTGCCCAGCAAGCAGTAGGGCAGGGAGATGTCGGCCACCGGCTCGCCGCAGGTTCCGCAGGCGACTGACTCGGGCGGGTGGATGCGGTGACAGGCGCGGCACTCACGAGCCACGCGCCGGTCCCAGGTCGCGTCGGGGGAGGAATCGAGCGGCTCCTGCGGCTGCCGCGTGCGCAGGATGACGTTCTCGAGGCCCGTCCCCGCCTGCGCGACGGCGCCCCGCACCAGCTCGAGGTCGTGGCGCGCGTACTCCAGGCCGCTGCGCTTGGCGCCCAGCACCGCCAGGCCGAGCGCGCTGCCGTCGGCCGTGCGCACCGGGGCGATCCATTCGGCGCCGCTGTCCGCGAGCCACTCCCGGTCACTCGCGGCGAGCGCACTCAGCGACGACGAGCGGTTCTCGAGGTCGATGCGCACGGGCGCGGACGCGTTGGCCAGGAACGTGGCCAGCTCGGAGTGTGCGTCGAGCGAGCGCCGGATCTTCAGCGGGTCCTCGAACTGCCCGCGCGCGGGGCTTTGCACCATGAGCACGGCGCCCTCGAGCTGGAGCGTGTCACCGAGCTTGCGGCCCACGTCGCGCGCGAAGCTCTCGGCGCTGTCCGAGACCGTGCTGATCACCGCCAGGTCCACGAGCGCCTGCTGTGAGTCGTAGGGGGAGCGGAAGAAGAGGCGGTTGAGCACGGCCACGGCGCGTCTGCCCAGGACCAGCCCCAGCACCCCCGCCGCGATCGCCAGGCCCAGCGCGATGCCACCCGTACCCTGTACCAGCTGCTCGATGGTCTCCGTGCGATGGCGGTACAAGTGAACCGCCAGCGCGACGAACGGCAGCGAGACACCCAGCGCCACGACCGCGCGCGCCAGCCCGTATTCGAGCACGCGCCGCAGCACCAGCCGCAGCTCGAGCGCGTGGTCGACACGTACCGCGTACGCGGCGCTGAGCGGGATCGCGAGGATCATGAGCTCGACCAGGCCGAGCACGAGCGGCAGGTGGTCCGGCTGGCGGATCCACGCCGCGGCCGCCGGTGACACCGCGTAGAGCAAAATCAGGCCCGCGACCGGCGTGGCGCACACCAGCGTTCCCGCCATCAGCAGGGCGACGCGCCGGCGCTCGTCGGCCTCCGCCCGCCGCGTGCGCCACAGCGCGAAGGGCAGCGCGGGCAGCAAGAGACCGTAGGTGATCGTCCAGTAGCTGCTGCCGGCACCGCGCGCGTCGAGACGCGCCAGTGGCTCGAGGTCCGCAAACGCGAACGCGGCGTTCACGACCAGGAGGGCCACGCCGACCGCGGCCGAGACGGCGAACCCCGCGCGCGCGATGCCGCGGACGCTGGGCGAGTCGAGCGGGTTGCGGGGAAACTCCGCGAAGAAACGCCACACCAGCGCGGGCAACAGCGCATCGATCTGCAGCCGCGCGAGCAGCGCGAGCCACCAGGGCGGCCCGCTGGTCGCGAGCCAGGCGTCGAGCGGCCGGCGCGCGAACGACGACGCCACCACCACGAACGTCGCCCCGAGCAGCGCCGGCCGTGAGTCGCGTCGCGAGCCCAGCACGAGCGGCAGCGCCACCGCGCTGAACGCGGCCATCTGCACGAGAGACACCCAGGGCGAGAGACTCTCGCCCGTGCGCGCGCCCGACAGCAAGAGGATCAAGGCCGCAGCCATGCCCGCCGCGACCTTCGCGCAAGCTCCGAGTATCGTCGCGAGAATCCAGCCCGAAATCGCCAACGCGCGCGCGCCCCAGTCGGCCCCGCAACAGGATACACGGGCCGGCTGAGTCAGCGTGAGCGCAACGGCTCGGCTGGAGAGCTACAGGCTCAGCAGGCGAACCCCGCGACCAGCCGGGCGCGCCGGATGCGCTTGGAGATCTCGTCCCAGGCTTCGTGGAAGGCCTTGGCCGTGATCGCGGTTGCGTCGGGGTTGGCGGCCAGCGTGTAGTCGGCCGACTTGGAGCCCGCCTGGCTCGCGCACGTCTCGACCTGCGTCATGTCGATCGTCTGGTGGGTCTGGACGTAGGTCAGAATGGGCCCCCGGCTCAGGCTCCGGCCCTCGTCGATGACGTCGCGGGGCACCGCGAGCTTGGTGCCGTTCGAGATTGCATTCGCCGAGACGATCCTCCACAGCACCGCGCCGATCGCCTCGGTGAGGATCTCGTCGCTGTCTTCGGCTGCCACCTGCGTGAGAAATTCCTGGTCGACCGGGTTCGTCGCGATGATGTCCTTGGCCATGTGCCCTCCCCTTGGGTTTGTCTCTCGCTCCGCTGGACGCGGTCCCGGAGTATGCTGGTGCTCCGTGACTTGGCCAGCTCGATCTCGAACCGCGCGCATGCACAGCAACCCCCGTGCCGGGCGGCTGCGGCGCCCCGGCCGCGACGTGCGCTGCCCGCCAGACACTCCGCGCGGCCGAGTGTCTCGTGGAAGCGACTGCCCGCGGGAGGCCGGCGATGGGCGATGAGATCGATCGGCTGCGAACCGAGAACGACTTTCATCGCCGGCTGCTCGACCTCTCGACCGAGCGCGACGTCGAGCGCTTCCTGCGCGAGGCGCTGGTGCTGGTGCTCGAGCTGACGGGCGCGACGCGCGGCTACCTCGAGCTGCGCGAGCCCCGCCTCGCGCCGACCGAGCCGGTGTGGTGGATGAGCCAGGGCTGCGGGCCGGAAGAGGTCGCCGACATCCGCCGCAGCTTGTCGCGCGGCATCATCGCCGAGGCGATCGCCACGCAGGCCACGATTGCCACCTCCTCGGCGCTGCTCGATCCGCGCTTCGGCGGGCGCGAGAGCGTGCGCGCCAGCGGGATCGAGGCCGTGCTGTGCGCGCCGATCGGCCGCGATCCGGTGCAGGGCGTGGTGTACCTGGCGGGTGCCACGCGCGGCGAGTCGTGGTCGGAGACCGAGCGCGGCTGGGTCGAGCTGTTCGCGCGCCACCTGGCGCCGCTCGCGCACTCGCTGCTCGAGCGCCAGCCGCAGGAGGCGCAAGGCGACGCGCTCGCGGCCGTGCCGGCGTCGTTCTCCTATGAGGGCGTCGTGGGCCGCAGCGAGGCACTCGCAGCGGCGCTCGGCCAGGCCGCGCTGCTCGCGCCGCTCGACGTCCCCGTCCTGTTGACCGGTGAGTCGGGCACGGGCAAGAGTCAGCTGGCCGAGCTGATCCACCGCAACAGCCCGCGCCGCGCCGGGCCGTTCGTGGAGATCAACTGCGCGACGCTCCCGCAGGACCTGATCGAGAGTGAGTTGTTCGGCGCGCTCGCGGGCGCACACTCGACCGCGCGCCGCCCGCAGCGCGGCAAGGTGTCCACGGCGGAAGGCGGCACGCTGTTTCTCGACGAGATCGCCGAGATTCCGCACCACGCGCAAGCGAAGCTCTTGCAGCTCATCCAGTCGAAGCAGTACTACGCGCTCGGCTCGGCCGAGCCGTCGTTCGCCGACGTGCGCGTGATCGCTGCCACCAACACCGACCTCGCGCGCGCGCTCGCAGAACGGCGCTTCCGCGAGGACCTCTACTTCCGGCTGTCGGTCATGCCGATCCGCATGCCGACCGTGGCCGAGCGCACCGGTGACGTCGCGGCGCTGGCGCGCCACCTCGCCGACCAGGCGTGCAGGAAGCACGGCTTCGCCCGGCTCGAGCTCTCGCCTCGGGCGGTACGCGCGGTCGAGACCGCCGAGTGGCCGGGCAACGTGCGTCAGCTGTCGAACGCCGTGGAGGCGGCGGCGATCCGCGCGAACGGCCAGCGCGCGCTGCGCATCGAGGTCTCCCATCTGTTTCCGGGCGCGGCGGGCGCGGAGCGCGACCTGGAGCCCGAGGCGACCACGTTCCAGGAGGCAACCCGCGAGTTCCAGCGCGCGCTGTTGCAGAAGACGCTGCGCGAGACGCACTGGAACGTGTCGGAGACGGCGCGGCGCCTGGATCTGGTTCGCTCGCACGTGTACACGCTGATGGACGCGTTCGGCATCGAGCGCGGGAAGTAGACCGACCGGCTGTCTCCTGGCGCGAGCGCGTGCGGAGTGTTTCGACTCCGGGTCCGGACGGTGAGGAGCGCGCGGCCGCCCGGGACCCCGTTCCGTGCGGCACGGGCCTTGCGTAGCGCTCGCCGAAGCCCCGGCAGCCATGGAGAGAGCATTGGAAGCATTCGGTGTGGTGAGTGCGCTGGGCGAGCTGCGCGAGAACTCACACGGCATCGCCGACGTTCGCCAGGTCAGCACGGGCAAGTACCTGATCGATTTCTCACCCGAGTTCAGACGCGAGATTCCCGTGGTCGTGGCCACGGTCGTTCACACCGAGGACGTGCCGGGCACGCTCGGAGTGAGCATCGCCGTGGAGCCGGGGCCGGCGCTGTGCACGGTGCTGATCGTGCAATCGAACAACGGCGCGCCGGTGAGTCGCGAGTTCTGCATCGTGGCCAGAACCGGCCGCCAGCCGCGTGCGGACTGACACGAGAGCCGGCAGCGCGCAGGCAGCTCGCCGGCACGTGACAGGCCGGGGGGCCCGTGGGATATTCACGGGCCCATGCCCGCCCCGCCGCGCCTCCGCCTCGCGCAGGCCGCGCTCTGCCTCGGACTCGTGTTCACGCTTCCGTTCGCCGCGCGCGCCGCGGCGCGCGCGTTCGTGCAGAAGGCCGTGGCGGAGAGCGACTCGGGCACGAGCCTCGACGCGGTGTTCAAGCGCGCCAACGCCGACGGCAGCTTGCTCGTGGCCTATGTGGCGTGGGACGGGGCGGGGGCGGTCTCGCTCTCGGACACGCAGGGCAACACCTGGGAGAACGCGGTCGGACCCACCGCCGGCCCCGTCGGCAGCGCGCAGGTGCTGTTCGCGCGCAACGCGAAGCCCGGGAAGAACGTGGTGACTGCCAGCTTCGACGGCCCGGTGGCGAGACACGCGGCGCTGTTCGTGCACGAGTACACCGGCATGAGTCACGGCGCGCCGTTCGACGTGTCGGTCGCGGCCTCGGGGTCGGACCCGAACGTGGCGGTGGGCGGGCTCGACACGAATACCTCGGGTGACGTGCTGTTCCTGGCAGTGACTTCCGACGGGCGCTCGCTGAAGCGCCTCACGCACGGCTACAAGACGCGGGCGCGCGCAGGCGGAACGCTCACGGCGGACCGCTTCGCGGGCGACGCCCACGCCGACTACGCGGCCGCGGCCGAGCAGTCGGGCAGCGGCTGGATCGCGCAGCTCGTCTCCTTCCACTACGCCGGCGTCCCGCCCAAGGGCGCGCCGAAGTATCCGCTGAAGGCGGGACCGGGGTCGCCGGCGCGATATCTGGTCGACCAGAACGGTCAGCCGTTCCTCATGACCGGTGACTCGCCGCAGTCGATGTTCGCGAACATCTCGGAGTCCGACGCCGCCCGCTATCTCGCCGATCGCCAGAAGCGCGGCTTCAACGTGCTGTGGATCAACCTGCTCTGCAACGATGGCATCAGCAACCCGCAGGGCGGCTGCCGGTCGGACGCGACCACCTTCGACGGCATTCCCGAGCTGCTCGGCGGCCTGACGCAGCCCAACGAGGCGTACTTCGCGCGGGTCGACCGGATGATCCGGATGGCGGCAACGCGGGGAATCACCGTGCTGCTCGACCCCGCCGAGACCCGCGGCTGGCTCGGCGTGCTCGAGGACGCCGGGGCCGAGGGCGCCGGTGACTGGGGGAACTGGGTGGGGCGGCGCTATCGTGGCTTCGACAACATCATCTGGATGAGCGGCAACGACTTCAACATGGATCACCTGCCTTCGGCCGGGCAGGACGCCGTGGTCCAGGCCGTGGCGCAGGGCATCCAGGACGTCGACTCGAGTCACATCCACACCGTGGAGCTGTTCTTCAAGATCAGTGGCTCGCTCGACGACTCGAGCTGGGCGCCGCTGATCCAGCTCAACGCGAGCTACACCTACGCTCCGACCTACGCCCAGGTGCTCGAGGACTACAACCGGGGGAACGCGCTGCCCACCTTTCTGGTCGAGGCGAACTACGAGTTCGAGAACGAGGCCCAGGGCGCAGACACGAACCAGGTGCTGCGCCGGCAGGCGTACTGGGCGCTGCTCGCCGGCGCGACCGGCCACATGTACGGCAACGGCTACACCTGGCCCTTCCTCGACGGCTGGCAGAGTCACTACAAGACCAAGGCCGCCGATCAGATGACCTTCGCCAAGAAGCTGTTCGAGGCCCGGGCCTGGTGGCAGCTCGTGCCCGACCAGGACCACAGCACGGTGACCGACGGCTTCGGCGGCTTCGAGAGCGGCGACGTCGGCGTCATGAACAACGACTACGTGACCGCGGCGCGCACGCCGGACGGGAAGCTGGTGATGGCCTACGACCCGGCGGGAAACACGCTCACGGTGGACCTCGGCCGGCTGTCGGGTCCGGTCCGTGCGAGCTGGTTCGACCCCTCGCGCGGCTCGTTCAGCAAGGTGAGCGGCTCGCCGTTCGACCCCACGGGCCCGATGCAGCTCGCGCCGCCGGGCATGAACCGGGAAGGCGCACCGGACTGGGTGCTCGTGCTCGAGGCCGAGTGAGTCACTCGCTCCGCTCGCCGCCCTGCGCGGCGAACAGCTTGCGTACCGTGTCCATGGTGTCGGCCTCGGCCGCGGGCTTCTCCGGCCGGTAGTGCTTCACGCGGGCCAGGCGCAGGGCGATGCCGCCGGGGTATCTCGGGCTGGCCTGCAGGTCGCTGAACGCGACTTCGACCACGAGCTCGGGCCGCACGTGCACCGCGATGCCCTCCCGGCGCACCTCGCGCGCGAGCAGCTCGGCGGTCTGCCACTCGAGCACGGCGTCGCTGAGTCCCTTGAAGGTCTTGCCCAGCATGACCCACAGGCCGGTCTCGGCGTCGAGCGCGCCCAGGTGCAGGTTCGAGAGCTTGCCGGTGCGGCGGCCGTGGCCCCACTCGGCGGCCAGCACCACCAGGTCGAGCGTGTGCGCGCGCTTGATCTTGCGCCAGGCCGCGCCGCGCGCGCCGGCCTCGTAGGGGGCGTCGAGTGACTTCGCCATCAGGCCCTCGTGGCCGGCCCGGAGCGCGGCCTCGTAGAAGGCCCGGGCCTCCTCGACCGAGCTCGTGGTGAGCCTCGGCACGCGCATGCTCTGCGGCAGTGCGCGCTCCAGCGCCGCGAAGCGCTCGGCCGCGGGCCGGTCGGCGAGGGTCTCGCCGTCGAGCTGGAGACAGTCGAAGAAGAACGCCTGCACGGGCAGCTCGGCGCGCAGCGCGGCCACGTCGAGCCGGCGGCCGAAGCGGCGCATGGTGACCTGGAAGGGGTGCGGGCGGCCCGCGGCATCGAGCGCCACCACCTCGCCGTCGAGCACGGCTTCGCGCAGCGGGAGTGACTGGATGGCCTCGATCACCTCCGGGATCGCCGGAGTGACCTCGTTCAGCGCCCGCGTGAAGGCGCGCACCGTGTCGCCCGCGCGGTGCACCTGGATGCGCGCGCCGTCGATCTTCCAGTCGAAGGCGAGGGGAGGGGAGAGCTCGGCGAACGCCGCGTCCACGTCCTCCGCGGTCTGCGCGAGCATCGGCGCGAGCGGCGAGCCGACGGCCAGCTGGAAACGCGCCAGGCCCGCCGCGCCCTCCAGGAGCGCCACGCGAGTCACTTCGCCCAGGCTCGGCGCGTACATCGCGGCGCGCCGCACCACGGGCAGGGGCAGCTCGGCGGCGGCAGCGATCGCGTCGATCGAGAGTCCTGCGAGCGCGCCCTGGCGCAGCTCGCCCGTGACCAGGTGGAGCAGAAACGCCTGCTCGGCGGCGGTGGCGCGGGAGAAGAGCTCGCGCAGCGCCGCGGCCCGGCGCTCGGCCGAGCCCGCGCCGCGGATGGCGGCAAGCTCGCCGAGCCGCCGGTCGACCTCGGCCAGCGAAAGCCCCGGCTCGGCCGCAGGCGCCGTCGCGGCGGCCTCGCGCAAGGCGGCCCAGCCGGTCCCGATGCGGCCCTGCGGCAGCTCACCGGCCAGATAGTGCGCGCCGATCTCGAGCTCGGCCGGCTCGAGCGCGCGCAGGCAGGCCGCGAGCTCGCGCACTTTGGCCAGCCGCGCGCGCGTCGCCGCCACGCGCTGCGAGGTCTCGACCAGGGCCGCGAGTGACGCCATGCCGGGCGAGTATGCGCCCCCGACTCACCGGCGCGCGCGCCGCTTGCGCGGGGCTGTGCCGCACAGGAAACGCACGGCCTCGCGCGCGAAATGCTCGAGCGAGGCGCGCGAGTCACCCGCCCGGGCGCGCAGCGCCAGCGAGTGGAGCACCGCCCCGGCCAGCTCCGCGAGCGCGGCCGGATCGGCACCGGCGCCGAGCTCGCCCTTCTGCTTGGCCGAGCGGAAGCGTGTCTCGAACGCGTGGGTGAGCTCGCGCAGGCCGGAGCCGAGCCGCTCGCGCACCGTGGCATCGCGGGCCGCCTCGGTGGCGGCGGTGCCGATCAGGAAGCAGCCCAGCGCGGAGCCGGGGTGCGCGAAGTACAGCTCGAGCGCGCCCGCGTACACGCGGCCGAGCGCGGCCGAGAGCGGCAAGTCGTTGGAGAGGGCGGCCGCCATGTCGGCGCGCGCCGCCTCCACGTAGCGGTCGAGCGTGGCGAGATACAGGTCGCGCTTGTCGCCGAACGCACCGTAGAGGCTGGGCCGGTTCATGCCCGTGGCCTGCGACAGGTCGTCGAGCGACGTGGCCGCGAAGCCCGCGCGCCAGAACGACTCGGTCGCGCGCACCAGCGCCTGGTCGGGATCGTAGGCGCGCGGCCGCCCGCGGGGCCGCTTCTGCTCATTTTGTACCATGTCGAACAAAACTCCTTGACGCCGCCGATATTATTGTTCACGGTAGTACATAAATCAACCCACGGAGACTCCCCGCATGGAACTCTACTTCGCCCCCCTGGCCTGCTCGCTCGCCACGCGCATCGCCCTGTACGAAGCCGGCCCCGCGGCGGCCGCTGCGCGCTTCACCCGCGTCGACACGCGCGCGAAACGCTTGCCCGACGGCTCGGACTTCTGCGCCGTGAATCCCATGGGCCAGGTGCCCGTGCTGCGCACCGACGCGGGCGAGCTCCTGACCGAGAACTCGGCCGTGCTGCAATACGTGGCCGAGACCTTCCCCGAGGCGCAGCTCGCGCCCGAGGGTGTGCTCGCGCGCGCCCGCCTGCGCGAGTGTCTCAGCTTCATCGGCACCGAGCTGCACAAGGCCGTGTTCCTGCCGCTGCTCGACCCCAAGGCCGACGCGGCCGCCCAGGCCTACGCGCGCGAGAAGATCGCGCTGCGCATGGGCGTGCTCGAGAAACACCTGGCGGGCCGCGAGTTCCTGCTCGACGCGTTCTCGGTGGCCGACGCCTACCTGTTCACCGTGCTCAACTGGACGCGCGCCACGGGCGTGAACCTGGGCGAGTGGCCGGTGCTCGAGGCGTACCACCAGCGCATGCTGAAGCGGCCCGCTGTGTCGCGCGCCTTCTCGGAGGAGTTCGCGCTCTACCAGGCGAGTCAGCGCTGAGGGCACGAGCCCGGCGCCCGCGGGTCGGCGCTCGGTCGGCCGCGAGGCCTGCCTGTCCGTGTGGCAGGGCCTCGCGGCCGCGCGAGAAGCCAGTTCGATCGTCGAGGCGCTGGGTTGCGTGAAAGGTCCGTGAGTCCGACTCACTTCTTCATCAGCTGACAGCGGATCTCGCCCGGGCCGTGCTTCTCGGTGTGTACGTTGAAATACCACATGCCGGCCGCGAGCGATTCGCCCTGCTCTTTGGAGAGGGTCTCGGAGCCGGTCATCGGGCTGGTGAGCGGGGCCTTCAGGGTGATGATCGGGCCGGCGTTCGAGCCGGCCTTCGCCGGGCCGTGGAAGTGTGCGGCGGTCGCCGGGCCGGTCAGGCCGGAGTAAGTGATGTTCCACGAGAACTTCATGCTCATGGGATCGTAGGTCGCGTCGACCTTGCCCGTGGCCTGGCTGTCGTTCGGCGGGACCTCGGAAGAGCTCTTCAGGTCACAGCCGTACGTGTCGGCGCGGGCGGCGAAGGCCACGAGCTGCGACGCGGCGGCACCGGCGCACAGGGCCCGGCGAAGTGAATTGTGCATTTTGTATTTCTCCCGATGGTGGTTTCGACTCAGTGGGTGGTCGTACACGGACGCTCACCCCGGGGCAAAGTCTACGCCACCCGGGCCGGCGTGGCGCCTTCTTCTCGCAGCGCGTTGACCGCCGAGCCGGCCCGGAACCACGCGAGCTGACGCGCGCCGTAGGAGTGCCGCAGCTCGAGTGACTCGCGCGTGCCGTCGGCGTGGTGCAGCACGCACTCCACCGGCTGGCCCGGCGCCAGCGCCGCCAGACCCACCAGGTCGAGCCGGTCTCCAGGGCGCACGCGCGCGTAGTCCGCCGGGTCCGCGAAGGTGAGTGCCAGGAGCCCCTGTTTCTTGAGATTGGTCTCATGGATGCGCGCGAACGACCGGGCGATCACCGCCACGCCGCCCAGCAGGCGCGGCGAGAGGGCGGCGTGCTCGCGGCTCGAGCCCTCGCCGTAGTTGTGGTCGCCGACCACCACCCAGCGCACGCCCGCCGCGCGGTACGCGCGCGCGCGCTCGGCCACGCGCTCCGCGGTCCGACCCGTGAAGGCGTCGACCGCGCCCGAGAGCAGGTTGTCGCTGAAGCGGTCCAGGTGACCGCGGAAGCGCAGCCAGGGACCCGCGGGCGAGATGTGGTCGGTGGTGGTCTTACCCGAGGTCTTCACGAGCAGCGCGAGGTCCAGGAAGTCATGGCCGTCCCAGGCGGGCCAGGGCGCGAGTCTCTGGAGTCTCTCGCTGTGCGGGTCGATCTTCACCTCGACCCTCGAGCCGTCGGCCGGCGGCGCCACGAAGGCGCTGCGGCCGCGCTCGAAGCCGGCGTCGGGCACTTCCGGAGCGGGCTTGGGGGCGCGCAGCCGGAACGGCTTGCCGTCGGCGCCGGTCAGTGAGTCGCGCAGCGGGTCGAACGCCAGCGTTCCGGCCAGCGCGAAGGCGGTCACGAGCTCGGGGCTCGCGATGAAGGCCTGCGTCGTGGCCGACCCGTCGTTGCGGCGCGGGAAGTTCCGGTTGTAGGAAGTCACGATGGCGTTCGGCTGGGCCGACTGTGCCTCGGGACGTCGCCACTGGCCGATGCACGGCCCGCAGGCGTTGGCGAGCACCACCGCGCCGATCTCTTCGAGCCGGCCCATCTGGCCGTCGCGCTCGATCGTGGCGCGGATCTGCTCCGAGCCCGGAGTCACCAGGAACGGCACCGCGGCGCGCACGCCGTGTGCCGCGGCCTGCGCGGCGACGTCGGCGGCGCGGCTCATGTCCTCGTAGGAGGAGTTGGTGCAGCTGCCCAGCAGCGCCGTCGAAAGCGTGCGCGGGAAGCCGTTCGCCGGGTCGGCCAGCTCGGCCGCGAGGCGCGAGACCGGGCGCGCGCGGTCGGGCGTGTGCGGGCCCACCACGTGCGGCTCGAGCGCCGAGAGGTCGAGCCGCAGCACGCGGTCGTAGTGTGACTCGGGATCCCGCTCGACCTCGGGGTCGGGCTCGAGCAGGGCGCCGGCGCGCTCGACCTCGCGCGCGATCTCGCCCCGGCCGGTCGCGGCGAGATACTTCGCCATGTGCGCGTCGGCCGGGAACATCGACGTGGTGGCGCCCAGCTCGGCGCCCATGTTCGCGATCGTGGCCTTGCCGGTCGCGGAGAGCGTGCGCGCGCCCGGACCGATGTACTCCACGATCGCGTTGGTCGCGCCGGAGACGCTGAGCTGACCGGCGACCCACAGGATCACGTCCTTGGGCGCGGTCCAGCCGCCGAGCGCGCCGCTCAGCACCACGGCGATGCGGCGCGGAAAGAGCAGGCCCCAGGGCATGCCCGCGATCGCCTCGACCGCGTCGGCGCCGCCCACGCCGATCGCGCACGCGCCCAGCCCCCCGGCGTTGGGCGTGTGTGAGTCCGTGCCCAGGATCAGCGCGCCCGGGAACGCGTAGTTCTCCAACACCACCTGGTGTACGATGCCCGCGCCCGGCTCCCAGAAGCCGGCGCCGTATCTCGCCGCCGCGGAGCGCAGGAAGTCGTAGATCTCGCGGTTCTCGTCCAGCGACGCGCGCAGGTCGGCCCGGCCCTCGACGCGCGCCTGGATCAGGTGGTCGCAGTGGACCGTGGTGGGAATGGCCACGCGCGCGCGGCCCGTCTGCATGAACTGCAAGAGCCCGGTCTGGCCCAACACGTCCTGGAACACCACGCGGTCGGGACGCAGCAGGAGCTCGCTCTGCCCGGGCTCGAGCGCCTGCGCCTCCGGGTCCTCGAGGTGTCCGAACAGGACCTTCTCGGCGAGAGAGAGCGGGCGGCGCAGGCGCGCGCGCACGATCTCGAGTCTTCGGGCCATGGAGCGGTAGAGCTCGCCGGCCGCTTCCGCGCTGGGAACGATGGGGTTCGTCATGCCCGGAGCTTGCGGAATCGCCGCTGATTCGTGAAATGAATTTATTTCGATGATTGATGCAGAACAGTCATGAAGCTCGACACGCTCGGGCTCGAGGCCTTCATCGCCATCGCCGACCAGGGCGGCTTCCGCAAGGCGGCGCAGGCGGTCCACATCACCCAGACAGCCCTCACGCGCCGGCTGCAGAACCTGGAGTCGCTGCTCGAGGTCAAGCTCGTCGAGCGCACCACGCGCACGGTGGCGCTCACGACCATCGGCCGCGCGTTCCTGCCGCAGGCGCGGCGCATCCTGTCCGACCTCACGACGGCGCTGGTCGAGCTGCGCGAGACGGGCAAGGCGCAGCGCGGCGACTTCTCGATCGCCTGCGTGCCGACCGCCGGCGTGCAGTATCTCCCGCGCATCCTGCAGGAGTACGCCTCGAGTCACCCGCGCAATCGCATCAAGATCCTCGACCACGCGTCGACGGGCGTCGCCGACGCGGTGCTGCGGCGCGAGGCGGAGTTCGGCATCCAGATCGCCGGCACGCTGCACCCGGACCTGGGGGCCGAGCCGCTGCTCGAGGACCGCTTCGTGCTGATCTGCCGCGGCGACCACCCGCTCGCCCGGCGCACGCGCCTGTCGTGGAAGGAGCTCGAGTCGACGCCGCTCATCCTCGCCGGCGAAGTCAGCGGGAACCGGCCGCTGCTCGAAGACGCGCTGCGGCCCCAGACGGTGGCGCTGCAGTCCTACTACGAGGTGCAGCGCAGCTCGACGGCGCTCGGGCTCGTGGCCGAGGGCGTCGGGGCCGCGGTCGTGCCGAGCCTGGCGATCCAGAAGGGCGCCTATCCGCGCATCCGGGTGGTCGCGCTCGTGAATCCCGTGATCTCGCGCCAGCTCGTGCTCGTGACTCGCAAGACGGCCGTGCTGTCGCCGGCGGCGCAGGCGCTCTACGACCTGATCCGCAAGAGCCGCCCGCGCGCCTAGGACGCCCGGATCGTAGACTGGCGCGGTGAAGCGCCTGAGACCGCTCGCACTCACTCTGCTCGCGCTCGCGCTGCTGGCGGCGGGCGGGCTCGCGCTCGCGCTTCTCCGTCTCGATCCCGGGCCGGTGCGCGCCGCCACCGGCGCGTATCTGTCGCGCGCGCTCGGCAGGAACGTCGCGCTCGGGACCGCGCGCCTCACGCTGTTCCCGCTCGCGGTCTCGATCCGCGACGCCGCGCTCGAGCTCGGCGGCGACCGGCGGCTGGCGATCGACGAGCTGCGCTTCCGGCTGTCGCCGCTGCCGCTCGTGGCGGGCGAGATCGTCCTGCGCTCGGTCGACGTGTTGCGGCCGCGCGTCGAGGCGGGCTCGGTGGCGCCCGCAAGCTGGCCCCAGGGCGCCGGGCTCGCGCTGGCAGTCACGACGCTCTCACTGCGCGACGGAGCGCTGGCGCTCGGCGGACACGAGCTCACCGGCGTCCGCGCCACGCTCACCCCGCAGCCCGGCGCACGCGCGGAGCTCACGGCCGAGCTGCCCGGGGTCGCCAAGATCGACAGGGCTGAGCTCGAGCTGCTGGGCGGCCCCGGCGCCGCCTGGCGCATGCGCGGCCGGATCGGCGACGTCGAGCTCGACAAGCTCCCGTGGACGAAGTCACTGCCCGACCCGTGGGGCAGCGCGCGCGGCGCGTTCAGCGCCGCGGGCCACGCGGGCGACGTGGAATCGGGCGAGCTCGTGCTCGAATCCGCGGATCTCAATGCCAACGGCTCGCTCTTGCACGCCACGGGGCGCGCGCGGGTCACGCTGGATCTCTCGAGCGCCTTCCTGCTCGACCTCAGCGCTGCCTCGCTGCGCGTGGCGGGGGTGGCCGAGAAGCCGGCGGGGGCGATCCTGCGCGTCAGCGGCCACGTCGCGCCGCCGCTCGACGCCTGGCGGGTCGACGACCTGCGCATCGAATCCGAGGCGCTGCGCGGCGAGGGCGCGCTCGACGCCGCAGCCGGCTCGTTCGAGGTCAGGCGCGCCAGCCTCGACCTGGCCGCGCTCGCCGCCTGGTCGCCGGCAGCCTGGCTGCCGCGCGCGGGCGCGATCGAGCTCGCGAACGGCCGGATCGTCGGCCACCCGCTGGCGCTCGACCTCGTGGGCAGGCTGCGCGACGTCGCGTTCGGCGTGCGCGGAGTCACGATCACTGCCAACGGGCCGGCCGCGCTGCGCGGCACCACGCTGTCGAGCCCCGGGCTGCAAGTCACGCTGGCGGGAGAAGCCGCGAGCGCTCGCGGCGAGTGGGACTGGCAGGCGCAGCAGGTCCACGCCGTGCTCGAGGTGAAGGGAGCGCGCATCGGGCCCGTCGCCGAGGCGGTGTGGGGACACAAGGATGTGTCGGGCCGGCTGTACGGCCGGCTCGAAGTCGCGGGCCCGGCCGATCCCGTGAAGCTGAACGGACCGGGCGAGTTCGAGCTGCTCGACGGCGAGCTGCCCAACATCTCGATCGCGCGCACCGCCGGCCTGATCAAGACACTCCCCGAGCCGCCCGGGCTGGACCAGTTCGACCGGCTCTCGGGTCACTTCCAGGTCGCGGGCGACAAGATCAAGGTCTCGGACCTGACGCTGGTGCAGAGGTACGCCAGGGCTTCGGTGGCGGGCGAGGTCGAGCTGCCCGACGGCGTCGTCGACATGACCGGCGCCACGCTGATGAGCTTCCCCGCGCTGGGCCGGCCACAGCTCCGGCCGATCCTGCGCATGGCGGGGCCGTGGTATGCGCCCGAGGTCAACATCTCGAAGGCAAGCACGCTCGACGAGCAGCGGGTCGAGAAGGCGACGATCGACGCGATCCGCAAGGCCGAGAAGGAGCAGCGCGAGCACCAACGGGCGCCTCAGTGAGTGAAGGCCGGCCGCAGTACTCTTGCTGACCGGCTGGCGCGACCGGACTTCGGTTAAGATCTGCCAATGCTGCTCCGGAGGTTGCTCGTCGGGATCGCTCTGCCTCTGGCCGCGCTCTGCCTGGCGGGCTGCAAGCGCGGTGCGAACGGGGCGGGCTTCTCGATGCCGCCGCCCGTGGTCGAGGTGATCACGATCGCGCCCGAGACCGTGCGCGACACCGTGACGCTGGTGGGGCAGCTCGACTCCGAGCACTCGGTCGAGCTCCGGCCCGAGATCGACGGCGTGGTCGAGTCGATCGACTTCGTCGAAGGCCAGAGCGTGAAGCGCGGCGAGGTGCTGGTGAGCCTGCGCGACGCCGAGCAGCGCGCGCGGGCGCGCGAGGCGCGGGCGCGCGCCAAGCTCGCCGAGGAGATCTTCGCGCGCATCCAGCAGCTCTCGGCCAAGGAAGTGAGCGCCCGGGTCGAGTTCGACAAGGCCAGCGCCGAGCTCGAGATCGCGCGCGCCGAGGCCGAGCTGCGCGAGGTCGAGCTCGCCAAGACCAAGGTGCTCGCGCCCTTCGACGGCGTGGTCGGGGCCCGGCTCGTGTCTCCCGGCGAGCGCGTGCGCCGCAGCACCAAGCTCGTGCGCATCGACGCCGTGGACCGGCTGCAGCTGGTCTTCGCGGTGCCGGAGATCGGCGTGCCGTTCGTGCGCACGGGCATGCCGGTCACGATCACCGTCAAGCCCTTCCCCGAGATCCGCTTCGCGGGCGAGGTGTTCTTCGTGTCACCGACGCTCGACGCCGCGACCCGGCGACTCATGCTGAAGGCCTGGGTGCCCAACCCCGACCGGAAGCTCCAGCCCGGGCTGTTCGCGAACCTCGAGGTGCAGCTCGCCGAGCGCCCGAACGCGATCGTGGTGCCCGACGCGGCGCTGCTCGTCGACCAGGGCGGCTCGTTCGTGTGGCGCATCGGCGAGAATCAGAAGGCGCAGCGCGTGCCGGTCGAGGTCGGCTTGCGCAAGGCATCGCGCGTCGAGCTCACCGGCACTCCGCTCGCGGCCGGTGATCGCATCGTGTCTGCGGGCACGCAGAAAGTGACCGAAGGCGGTCAGGTCGCGATCGCCGGCGAGGCGGCGGCGCCCGCGCCCGTGGCCGAGCCGGCAAAGCCTCCGGGAGACGGCGGGTGAGGCTGCCCGAGATCTGCATCGAGCGCCCGGTGCTCACGAGCGTGATGTCGATCTCGATCGTGATCGTGGGCGTGATCGCGCTCCTGCGCCTGCCCAATCGCGAGCTGCCCGACGTGGATCCCCCGGTCGTGTCGGTCACCACGGTGTATCTCGGCGCTGCGCCCGAGGTGGTCGAGACCTCGGTCACCCAGGTGCTCGAGGACCAGCTGATCGGCATCGAGGGCATCAAGCACGTGACTTCGGTCTCGCGCGAGCAGGTGTCGTCGATCAGCGTCGAGTTCGAGCTGTACCGCAACGTCGACGCCGCCGCGGCCGACGTGCGCGACCGCGTGGCGCGCGCGCGCAGCACCCTGCCGCAGGAGGTCGAGGAGCCGGTCATCGCCAAGCGCAGCGCCGACGCGCGGCCGATCCAGTGGATCGCGCTCTACGGCGGCGGCCTGTCGCAGATCGAGCTCTCGACGCTGGCCGAGACACGCCTGCGCGACCGGCTCGCCAAGCTGCCGGGCGTGGCCGAGGTGTGGCTCGCCGGCGAGCGCCGCTACGCGATGCGCATCTGGATCGACAACACCCGGCTCACCGGCCAGGCGCTGACCATCGCCGACGTGGCCGCCGCGCTGCGCCGCGAGAACGTGGACATCCCGTCCGGGCGGATCGAGGGCTCCGACCGCGAGTTCACCGTGCGCACGCCGGGTGAGATGAAGACGCCCGACGAGTACGAGTCATTGATCTTGGCCGAGACCGACTCCGGCCCGGTGCGGCTGCGCGACGTGGGCCGCGCCGAGATCGGCGCCGAGGACGACCGCAAGCTGGTCGGCTTCAACGGCAAGCCCGCCGTGGCGCTGGGCATCGTGAAGCAGTCGAAGGCCAACACGCTCGACGTCGCGGCCGCGGTGCGCGCCGAGCTCGGCGCCATGGCCGACGAGCTGCCGCCGGGCGTGGTGACCGACCTGGCGTTCGACTCGTCGATCTTCGTGGAGCGCTCGATCGAGGACGTGAGTCACACGATCTTCGAGGCGATCGTGCTGGTCGTGATCGTGATCTACCTGTTCCTGCGCAGCGCGCGCGCGACGCTCTTGCCGGCGGTGGCGATCCCGGTCTCGATCGTCGGCACGTTCGCGGTGCTGTACGCGCTCGACTTCTCGATCAACACGCTCACGCTCATGGGAGTCACGCTGGCGATCGGGCTGGTGGTCGACGATGCGATCGTGGTGCTCGAGAACATCACGCGCTGGATCGAAGAGGGCACGCCGCGCATGGAGGCCGCGCGCCGCGGCATGAACGAGATCCTGTTCGCGGTGATCGCGGCGACCGCGTCCACGGTGGCCGTATTCCTGCCGCTGGCCTTCCTGACCGACACCACCGGCCGGCTGTTCCGCGAGTTCGGAGTCACGGTGGCGGCCGCGGTGGCGATCTCCGGCTTCGTGGCGATCACGCTCACGCCGGCGCTGGGCGCACGCGTGCTCGCGGGTCACTCGGGCGAGCACGGCCTGAAGGCCCTGCTGGCGCGCGGCTTCGAGCGCATCGCGGGCTGGTACACCAGCGCCCTGCGCCCGGCGCTGGCGCGGCCGCTCGCGGTGGTGGGAATCGGCGCGGTCTGGGTCGCGCTGGGCTTCGTGCTGCTGGCGGTGATTCCGCGCGAGTTCGTGCCCGACGCCGACCGCGGGGTCGTGCTGTCGTTTATCCGCGCGCCCGAGGGCAGCACCATGGACTACACCGCGCGCTACCAGAAGCAGCTCGAGGACATCGTGCTGGCCACGCCCGAGGTCGCGAAGAACTTCTCGGTCGTGTCACTGGGCATGGGTGGCCCGGGCCTGGTGAACGAGGGCGTGCTCTTCACCTCACTGAAGCTCTGGGAGGACCGCGCGCGCTCGCAGCAGCAGGTGGTCGAGGAGTGGCGCGGGAAGTTCGGCGCGATCGCCGGCGTGCAGGGCTTCCCGGTCAACCCGGACGCGCTGGGACAGAGCCTGCGTTCGGCGCCCGTGTCACTCGTGGTCCAGGGGCCCGACATCTACGACGTGGCGCGCTACGCGGACGAGATCGCGCGCCGCGCGCAGGCGATCCCCGGCCTGGTCAACCTGCAGTCGGACCTGTTGATCAACAAGCCGCAGCTCGAAGTCTCGATCGACCGCAACCGCGCGAGTGACCTGGGTGTCTCGGCGCGCGACATCGCGTCGAGCCTGCAGATCCTGCTGGCCGGGCAGGAGCTCTCGACCTTCAAGCTCGGCGGCGAGACCTACAAGGTGATGGTGCAGCTCGAGCAGGAGGACCGCGCCGACCCGCGCGCCGTGCTGCGCGCCTACGTGCGCAGCAACTCGGGCCGCCTCATGCCGCTGGCGTCGTTCGTCGACGTGCACGAGTCGGTTGCGCCGCGCGGCCTGCCGCACTTCGACCGCGTGCGCGCCGCGACCATCAGCGGCAACCTGATGCAGGGCGCCGCGCTCGGCACGGTGCTGAAGCAGGTCTCTGCGCTGGCGAAAGAGGTGCTGCCGCAGGGCAAGGGCTACAAGGCCGTGTTCTCGGGTGACTCGGAGCAGTTCTACGCCTCCGGCAACGCGCTCTTGTTCGCGTATCTGCTGGCGGTGGTCGCGGTCTATCTCGTGCTCGCCGCGCAGTTCGAGAGCTTCCTGCACCCGGTCACGATCCTGGTCGCGGTGGCGCTGTCGTTCACCGGCGCGCTCGTGACTCTTTTGGCGGTCGGCTCGACGCTCAACCTGTTCAGCCAGATCGGGCTCGTGATGCTGGTCGGCCTGGTCACCAAGAACTCGATCCTGATCGTCGAGTTCGCGAACCAGCTGCGCGAGCGCGGCATGAGCGCGCGCGACGCCGTGTTCGAGGCCTCGCGCATCCGCTTCCGCCCGATCCTGATGACCGCGCTCGCGACCATGGCGGGCATCCTGCCGATCGCGATCGGCTCCGGGGCCGGCGGCGAGTCGCGCGCGCCGCTCGGCATTGCAGTGTTCGGCGGCGTGGGCTTCTCGACCGTGCTCACGTTCATCGTGGTGCCGGCCGTGTATCTCGCGTTCGATGGGGCGCGCGAGCGGGTGGCGGGGCGTGTGCGAAGTTCGAGCCCTGCGCCTGCAGAAGCGCGCTAGGCTGGCTGCATGAGTCGTCTCTGTGGGTTGCCTGCGGCACTGTGTCTCATTGCGTGTCTTTCTCTTCCCGGTTGTGGCAAATCGCGCCCGCTGGCGCCGCCTGCAGAGTTCGACAGCCAGCGCGCGTTTCGTGACCTGAAGGCGCTCGTCGCCTTGGGACCTCGGCCCGCGGGCTCCGAAGCCGCGGCCAAAGCACGCCGGTATCTAGAAGCGGAGCTGCGGCGCGCCGGGCTGACGGTGGAGACCCTTCCATTCCAGCTCTCCAGCGGCGGGGAGCGCGAGGGAGCGGATCTCGTCGCCATCGTACCCGGTGCGAGCAAACAGATGATCGTGTTCGTCACCCACTTCGACACGAAGCGGTCGGCCATTCGAGTACTGGTCGAGGCGAACGCTGCGGCATCCGGCCCCGCGCTGCTGCTCGAGATCGCGCGCAATGCGGCCAAGCACCCGAGCTCCGCGACCCTCGCATTCGCGTTCGTCGACGGGAGCCAGCCCCTCGGTGACGCGATCACGGAGAGCGATGGCCTGGTGGGAAGCCGTGCGCTCGTGCGCGAGTGGGATCGGACAAGCCGCCTGGCTCAGATTCGTGCAGTCGTGCTGGTGGAGAGCGTCGCCGATCCCGACCTACAGCTCGCGAACGAAGCCGCCACCGGGCCCGACGAGCGACTGCTTTTTGCGCGCGTCGTGAACGCGGTCGACTTGTGGTCGACCTACGACCTGTACACGACGATTCGCGTGCACTCCGATCAGGATCCCTTTCTACTAGGCGGAGTGAGGCGGGTGTACACGGTGCTCGATCCAGCGCACGGCGGACGCACGCCTCCCGGCTCGCTCCGCGCTTCAGATCTGGACGATATTTCGCACGTATCTGAAATGACGCTGACCCGAACGGGTGCGCTGACTGAGCGTTTGCTGGCGGAGCTCCAGTCATCGAAGTGATTCCGCAAGCAAATTTGCGCTTCTCAGCATTGTTCGAAGATGAAATGCTCCTCAGTGCGGCGGAGATCGTCGCTGGGGAGGTCGCATGCGGAGTCGGTGGGCGTTCGTACAGGTTCTTCTCCTGGCTGCGTTTGCGCGTGAAGCCTCATCACAGCTTGCTGGCGCGACCCAGGCCTCCTTCGACGTCAACGACTCGGGCGTCGCGACTTACTCGATCCCGATCACCGTTCCGCCCGGGACTCATGGCGTGCAGCCGCGCCTCGCTCTCGTCTACACGAGCGGCACCGGAAACGGGCCGTTGGGTATGGGTTGGTCCATCGGCGGCCTCTCCGTCGTCCACCGCTGCCCGCAGACGCTGGCGCAAGATGGAGTCATCGCAGGCGTCGCGAACACGCTGAACGACAAGCTGTGTCTGGACGGCGAGCGACTCGCGCTCCGCACCGGCATCTACGGCCGGAACGGCTCCATGTACCGGACGGAGCACGATCAGAACATCCGCGTGAGCGCCTGGGGGATCGGTACCGGGAACTTCGCCACCCGATTCGAGGTCGATACGACCAGTGGCCAGAAGATGGTCTACGGCGAGACCGCCGACGCGATCATCGAGGCCGTCGGCACCACCGTCCCGCGGCTCTGGGCGCTCTCGCGAGTCACGGACCTGCAGGGCAACACGCTGCGAATCTCGTACAACGAGAACACCACCACCGGCGAATACCGCCCGACGGCGATCACGTACACCGAGAACGCCGCCGTGGTGCCGGCACTGGCCTCGTTCGCGCGGATCGAGTTCGAGTACAGCGCCTTCGCGCGTCCGGATGCCAGCGTGGCTTATTCCGTGGGTTCGCTGATCTCCTCGACCGCGCTCATGACGCGAGTCGTCGTGTGCACGATCACGACCGCCCAGCCGACTTGTACGGCTGCGACCACGACCCACGAGTACCGCTTCGTGTACCAGACGGGCTCCGACGACAAAGTGACTCGCATGACGTCGCTCACGGAGTGCGGAAAGAACGGTCAGTGCCTTCCAGCGACGAGTTTCACTTGGCTCTCTGACACACCCGGGTGGGCCGCGAGCACCATCTACAAGGTGCCGGCGTTCGTTTCGGCGTTGGAACGCGTAAAGGGTGAGTTCGTCGACGTGAACGCGGATGGCTATGTGGACTTCGCGTACTCGTACAACGGACCGTCCGCGCCCATCACGAAGAACACCTATCTGAATGGCTCCGGTGGCTTCTCGCAGACGGCTTCGCCGGCATGGGCCACGCCCGACGTCCTCTTCCAGGGGCCCAGCGGGATCAGTCAGTCGCGCCGCTTCGCAGTGTTCGCCGACATCAACTCCGATGGGTTCCCGGACGTCGTGTCGGCATACAGGAACGACAACTCACCCGCCGTGACGCAGAAGACCTGGCTCAACCAGAAGACCGGCTTTGCGACGACCAACGATCCGAACTGGACGCTGCCGGACCTGCTCTACGACTACGAGGGCACCAAAGCTCGGCAGCTCGCCATGCTCGTCGACTTGGATGGCGATGGCCGCCCGGACTACGTCCAGGCCTACCAGGGCTACAACAACGGCCTGCACCGCGAGACTCACATGAACACCGGTGCCGGGTTCGGCGGCGTTGCCGCCAACTTCCAGCTTCCCGACGTGATCTGGGCTTACGAGGCCGTCACGGGCGGCGAGATCACAAAGCAGAAGGGAGTGATCATCGATCTGAACGGTGATGGTCTGCCGGATTTCGTTCAGGCCTACCGGACCACCAACCAGACGGTACTCAACACCTGGCTGAACGACGGAAACACGTTCAACCCGGCCCCGAGTCAGTATGCGCTGCCGGGACCGATGTTCGATCTTCAGGTGGCCAGCAAGGGGTCCCGGCGCACCGCAGAGTTCGCCGACGTGAACGGCGACTCACTGCCGGACTACGTCATGTCGTATGTGGGTGCGGGCGGCGGACTGCACATCGCGACGTATCTGAACACGGGCACTGGCTGGTCGCGAAACAGCGCGTGGGACACGCCCGCAGCCGGAGTCCTCTTCGACTATCAGGGAACCAACGTTCGCCAGCTGGCATCGCTCACGGACATCAACGGCGACGGGCTGGTCGACATCCTGGTCTCCTATTCAGGCACGAACAACACCCACATCGATACCTACCTGAACACGCCGACCGGATTCTCGACCACGCCTGCGTCCACGGCCTACCAGACGCCGGACAAGATCTGGGCTTACCCGAGCGCGACGGACAACCGCACGCAGGCCGTGATGATCGATATCGACGGGGACGGCGATCTCGACTTCGTGCGCAGCTATGACGGTGACAGCACCAATTTCGTCGACACGCGCCTCAATACGACCACGGTCGGCGCGCGCATCGGTCAGATCGTCGATGGTCTCGGCAAGACGATCTCGATCACTTACACGCCAGGTACCCGAACGGCCGTCTACACCAAGGGCACTGGATCGAGCTGGCCCTACGCCGACCTGATCAGCTCCATTCCGCTCGTGTCTCGCTTCCAGATGAGCGACGGCATCGGTGGCATGCGCGGCGTCACGTTGACTTACTCCGGGCTGGTTATGGACTTCTTGCGGCGGACGCCGCTCGGATTCGCGCAGCGGACCCAGCTCGACGAGCTGAAGAGCTTGAAGCGAACCACCGGCTTCCTGCAGGCGTTCCCGCAGCAGGGGCTCACGTCGAGCTCCGAGGTCCGGTACATGCCGACCAACCGGGTGCTCGAGACGAGCACCTCGACCTGGATCACCGACCCCGCCATCACACCGGGCCAGACCTACTACAAGAACCTGCTGTCGTCGCAGACGGTGTCCAAGTTCGACCTGAACGGCACCAGTTCCACGCCCGATCTCACCGCCGTGATGACTCGGACCTATGACATCTATGCGAACGTCACCTCGGAGGACATCAACTCCCAGGACGGATATCGGCGAGTCACGACGATGTCGTACTCGATCGATCCGAACGACCTGACCAACTGGCTGCTCGGGCTGCCGATCCAGCAGGAGGTTCGCGGCCAGTCTCCGAGCTCGACGCTTCCCGCCCTCGGGCAAGGGCGGATCGTGACGCGCTCCTACTTCTCGGGGACGGGACTCCCGCAGTCCGAAACCGTCGAGCCGGGTGGCGCCGCGTCTCTGAATCTACTCACGACATATGCCTACGATGGCTACGGGAACGCGACGTCAGCGACTGCGTCGGGCGCGAGTATTGCGACGCGGACATCGAGCTCCTTGTACGACGCCACCGGGCGCTTCGTCATCAACTCGACGAACGCAGAGAACCACAGCCTCACTCGGAGCTTCGACCCTGCAACAGGACTCGTTCTCACCGAACAGGGGCCGAACTTCGGTGTCGCTTCACGGACGTTCTCCTACGACGCGCTCGGCAGGCCCACCGGCTCGGTCACGCCGGGAGGGGCAACGACCAGCGTCTCATATGCCGGCTCGAGCTCGAGCTGCCCGACGAGCACGACCAAGCTCGCGCTGACCACGACCAGCACATCTGGCCCTACGGAGGTGAAGTGCGCCGACCTGCTGAATCGGGTAGTGCGCTCCGTGAGGGCCGGATTTGCAGCTTCCACCTGGATTTATGCCGACGTCGTCTTCGATGCCATGGGACGACCTGTCCAAGCCTCGCGTCCGTACTTCTCGACAGACACTCCACGCTGGGGCACGGCGACCTATGACGTCTTGGATCGGGAGCTGACGCGTCGCCAGCCCGGACTCAGTGTCGATTTCACGACGTCTTACGGGCCGTTCACAGTCACGACGACGAACGAGAAGAGCCAGGTGCGAGTCGAGACGCGGAACAGTCGGGGTGAGCCGATCGACATCAAGGACGCGAACAACAATCACACGACCTACCAATACGACGGCTACGGGAGCATCACCCGTACGACCGATCCGGCCGGCAATCAGACCACGATGATCTATGACAAGCTCGGTCGACGGACCCAACTGAACGACCTGGACCTCGGAACGACTACCGATACCTATGACGCGCTCGGACAGATGCTGTCGGAGACCGACGCGCGCCCGATGACCACCACGTTCAGCTACGACAAGATCGGAAGGCTCAAGCAGCGCGTGGCACCAGATACGACCGCCACGTTCACTTTCGATACGGCAACAAACGGCATCGGCCAGCCCGCGACGCAGAGCGGAGGAGGAGCCAGCTTCCAGCGCACCTTCCAGTACGACGTCTTCGGTCGTCCGAGCACGGTCACGGTATCGATCGACGGAACCGCCTACACCACGACACCGACGTACGACTCGGCAGGGAGAATGGCGACCCTCACCTATCCCAGCGGCTACCAGGTCAGTCAAATCTTCAACGCGCAAGGCTATCTCTCCGAGATCCAGCGAGCCGGGACCTCGATCTGGAAAGTGGAGGTCATGATCGCGGACGGCCAGATCCAGCGCGAAAGACTCGGCGCGAACCTGGTGACCGAGCGCGCCTACGATCCCAACAATGGCCGAGTCCAGTGGATCACGACGACCGCCGGTACGAGCACGAGCGTGCAGAACGCGACCTATGCGTGGGATGCGATCGGAAACCTCCAGTCGCGCTCGGACTCGGTCGTCGGACAGACGGAGACGTTCGGGTACGAGAATCTCAATCGCTTGACGGGTGTGAGTCTTGGCAGCACCGCCACGCTCACCATCGCCTACGACTCGATCGGCAACATCACCTCGAAGTCAGGAGTCGGGAGCTACACGTATCCGACCTCCAACACGTCGCGTCCGCACGCGGTGCAAACGACGTCAGTCGGCTCGAAGACCTATCAGTACGACGCCGTCGGCAATCTCACCAACTATGCGGGCCAAGCGACCCTCACATACAACTCCTTCAACAAGCCCGCGACGATCTCGCAGTCGTCTCCCGCACGCTCCGGGACGTACACTTACGCCGCGGATCAGCAGCTGATCAAGCGCGTCGAGGCGGCGACGGACCAGGGGATCACCTCGCAGTCGTGGATCTTCGTCGGAGATCTCTACGAGGTCTTCACGCGCAACGGTGTCGTCGAGAAGCGTCACTACATCAATGCAGCAAACCGCCGAGTAGCCATCTGGACCGACCGACCCGCCAGCACGTCCGATCTCCGCTATTTGCAGACCGATCACCTCGGATCGACCAACGTCGTGACGAGTGACAGCGGAACCGTGCTCGAGCGCCAGAGCTACGACGCATTCGGCACGCGCCGCAACCCAACGACCTGGGGTCCGCCCGGCGCTGGCGGCGTAGCGTCGACGGTGACTCCCGCGTTCACAGGTCACCAGCAGTTCGACATCTTCGGCTTCACGTACATGAAGGCCCGGATGTACGACCCGACGCTCGGGCGCTTCATGAATGCCGATTCGATGATCGAATCGGTCGTCTCGACTCAGGGGATGAACCGCTATTCGTATGTGAACAACAACCCGCTGTCGGCCGTGGACCCCGACGGGCATCGTTCCAAGTTCCTCGAGCGACTCGGCCGCGCGTACCTGACGGCAACGCTCGCGCCGATCTTCGGCGACCTCGCAGGGCCGAGCGGATACTTCACGGCAGACTACGTCGCGAAGGGCGGTGACATCGGCCAGGCCGCAAAGATGCTCGCTCTGCAGAGCGCGACCTGGGTGATCACGGTTGCCGCTGCAGTCGTCTCTTGGTGGGCGGCCGGGCCCATGGGACCCGGCGGTGTCGCCGCCTTTGCGATCGGCCTGTTCGCATCGATCGCCTCTTCGGCGGCGGTCGCGGCCATCAACGGAGAGGACATCGGTCGGGCGGTTCTCATAGGAGCGGCGATCGCGATCGCAGTCCCCCTGCTCAAGATGGCGACGAACTGGATATTCAGCTTCGAGTCGGCTGGTCCAACGTTCAGCCAGCTGTCACCGGCTGATCAGGAGGCGGCTCACAACGCGGGGCTGACGTTCATCGACGCCAACGGTGTCGAGCAACTCGACTTGGAGAAGGTGGCTCTGATCGGAGAGAGACCTGCCGCGGAAAACGCTGAAGCGATTTGGAAGCCGTTCCCATCCTCGTCACTGAAGGCACCGTTCGGAGCCGATCAATTCGGGCCCCACAAGCTCCTCTGGATCTGGGACGCGCCCTACAAGAGCGTTCCCTACTACATCATGAGGGCGTTCTCGGGCATCCACGACTTCCTGAATCACTTCTTCTTCTACGACACCAACGGATTCGGGAACATCGCCGCATCTCCACTCGCGCGAGCGCTCGGCTCACTGTCTCCGTGGTTGGCGAAGGTCTCGAATATCTTCGTGGCGAGCTTCGGGGAGATCATCAGCCTGACGAACCTGGCCCCGGCGGTGCCTTTCGCAATGGCCAATGCGTTCAATCTCATGCCGGTTCAGATTGCAGCGGGGCTCCAAACAGCGACGGCAACTGTCGCAGCCACCAACCCGTTCCAACGGAGGCAATGAGCCGGAGTCACACCTTGACCGTGAGCTCCAGCCCGCCTTCGTAGGGAAGGGTGACCGTGCGCAGGCCGCTCTTCGGGTCGTTCACGAGCGCGAAGTAGTCGGCGTAGGGCTCGCGGAACTGGTTCGTGTTGTCGGCGACGACGATGGCGCCGGGACGGAGCGCGGGCAGGATCCGCTCGAGCGCCGGCCGCGCCATCTCGACCCAGATGTCCATCAGCACGAAATCGATCGGACCGGCCAGGCCGCGCAGTGTCTCGCGCAGGTCGCCTTCGCGGAGCTCGATCCACTCCGTGAGTCCTGCCTCCTGCCAGTTGGCGCGCGCGGCGCGGGCCTTGGCGGGCTCGTACTCGGTGCCGATCACGACGCCCGTCCCGATGGACTTCGTTCCGCTGCGCGTCACTGCGCGCGGCGCCGCCGCTTGCTGGCCTCGCTCAGGGCGGCCTTCGCTCGGCCGCTCGCCATCCTCGCGCGCGTTGTCGCGCACCGCGGCAGCGAGATACAGGGTCGAGACGCCGAAGGAGGTGCCGACTTCCACGATGCGGCGTGCGCGCAGGGCCCGGCAGAGCTGGTAGCAGAGCTCCGCCTTGTCGCGCTCGAGGGCGATCAGCTTGTCCGCCATGAAGCGGTGCGTGCCCTCGTCGAAGCCCTTCCAGTCGAGCGAGCCCTCGCGCGCGCGAGTCACGAAATAGCCGGTCACGGCTTCATTCTGCGCCGAGCTCTGCGCGTGCAGCCGCTCGAGCAGCTTCTCCAGATCGGGATCGTTCAGTACGCTCATGCGCGAAAGACTAACGGCACCCCTGCCCGCAGGCTGTCTCCTGTGCGCCGAAGAGTGTCGCGGAGGCGACAACGCAAGGTTTGAAGCTCACCGAATGCGACGGCCGCGTGCTCGTCGAGGTCCACGTCGTGCCGCGCGCGTCGCGGAGCGCGATCGCGGGGCTGCACGGCGAGCGCCTGCGGGTGACTCTCGCCGCGCCGCCGGTCGGCGGTGCGGCGAACGCCGAGCTCGTGGCGCTGCTCGCGCGCCAGCTCGGACGGCCGCGGCGCGACGTGGAGATCGCGCGCGGTGAGTCGAGCCGCCAGAAGACGGTCGCGCTGCGCGGGCTCACCGTGGCGCAGGTGCGGGCAGCGCTCCAGGCGTCGCTCTCTCGTCGCGGACCAGCGTGACGATCAGGTTCGACTGCAAGCCGCGCAGCGGCCTGGTCTGGAGCGCGCGCAGCACGAACAGCTCCGCCAGGCCGATCGGGCCGAGGAACAGGAACGAGCCGCCCGCGCCCACGACCTCGAGTCTCTCGACGCGGAAGCCGGCCTCGCGCGCGAGCTCGTGCACCCGGCGCGCGGTGTTCATGCGGTAGTAGGCGGGAAACACGTCCTCGGCGGGCCGGTGCTCGAGCCGCAGGATCAGCCACTTCTTGAGCCGCTCGGGCGTCCAGCTCGCGATCCAGATCAGATAGTAGAGATAGTTCGGGGTCTGGAACGTGAAGCGGCCGCCGGGCGCGAGCACGCGCCGCACGTCCTCGAGCACCGCGCGCGGGTCGGGCAGGTGCTCGGCGACCATGTTGGCAGTCACGACGTCGAACGAGCCGGCGCGAAAGGGCAGGGTGCCGCCGAGCGCCTTTACGCGCAGGCGCAGCAGCGGGTGCGCGAGCAGGCCGGCGTCGGTGTCGGCGCCCACGAAGCGGCGCGCGGAGTCGACCCACCGGCGCTGCTTCTCCGGCGGATACAGGAAGTCGGGGATGATCTGGTGACCGCAGCCCAGGTCGAGCCAGCGCGTGCCGGGCTTCAGCACGCGGTCGAGCTCCTCGCCGTAGCGGGTCTGCGAATGAGTCAGGTCCAGGCCGATCGCTCGCGCGAGCGGCGCGCGAAAGCGCAGCCAGAAGGGCATCGCAGCGATGGTACACGCGGCCGCGGGTCTTGACTCCTGGCGAGCGCCCGGGGATCCTGCGCGCACAGACGTGAACCGCGGGTCGAGGCCCGCGCTCACTCCATCGGACCGTCCGACCTGCGCGGCGCAGTGGTTGCGCCTCGCCGGGCCAGACGGCCGACCCTTGGAGCGGGCGCCGGGCCTTCGGTGCTTTCGGCGCCCGCGGGAGAGACGACATGAGTCCGAGTCCCCTGTCCGGGGCGCAGGCCCTCGTCGACGCGCTGGCAGACCCGGCGCGGCGCGCCGCGGCCTACCAGTCCCTGCTCGCCGCCGGCCCCGCTGCCCGCGCCGCCGTGCTCGAGGGCACGCACGACGGCCGCTGGCAGGTGCGCCGCTGGTGCGCGATCTGGCTGTTCCACTGCCCCGACCCCGCCGACTTCGAGTCACTGGTCCCGCTGCTGCGCGATCCCAGAAGCAAGGTGCGCTTCGTGGCGATGGTGGCGTTGGGGGTCGCGCACGCCCGGGTGGAGTCACACGAGATCGTGCCGCTGCTCCTGGAGCGGCTGTTCCAGGACGAGAGCCTGCGCGTGCGCCGCCAGGCGGCCGTGCTGCTGGCGTGGAACCACGCCCACCCGGACCTGGCCGGCGTGTTCGCGGAGCTCGAGCGCGAGAGCGACCCGAAGCTGCGGGCCTGGGGCCGGATCGGGAGCGCGCGATGCTGAGCCGGGCGCAACGCGAAGAGTTCGAAGCTCGAGGTCTCTTGTGGCTGCGCGCCGCGGTCGATCCTGGAGTGGTCGCCGATCTGCGCGCGCGCATTCTCGAGTATCTCGCACAGAAGCGCGCCATTCCCGAGTCACCGCCCGCAAGCTTCGTGATCCATGCCGCCCGGACCTCCCGCCTGATGGGCGCGTTCGACTTCGCCAAGACCTGGGGTGACTCGGGGGTCGCAGCGATCGACGACATGCTCGGCGCGGGCCGGTGGCTCGTCCCGCAGCACGCGGGTCAGCTGTTGATGATGACCTGGCCCAACCCGGGAGCGGAATGGCGGCTGCCGCACAAGGTCTGGCACCTGGACTATCCGGCGCCGGCGGCCGCGACGGTCATTCCGGGCATTCAGGTGTTCCTGTTCGTCGACCGGATCGAGCCGCGCAGTGGCGGCACCCTGTTCGTGGCGGGGTCGCACCGGTTGGTCGACGCACTGCGCCGGCGGCAGCCGCCCGATTGGCCCGGCGCCTCCTCGGAGGTGCGGCGCTCACTCGCGCGCGAGGTGCCCTGGCTGCGCGAGCTCTGGTCGCTGCGGCCGGGCGAGGACCGGATCGCGCGCTTCATGGAGCGAGTCAGCGTCGTGGCCGGCGGCGAGCTCCAGGTGGTCGAGGCCGTGGGCGAGCCGGCCGACGTGCTGGTCATGCACCCCTGGGTCCTGCACGCGCCGGCGCCGAACTGCGGCACGCGGCCGCGCATGCTGCTCACCGAGCGGATCCGCCTGCGGACCGGCGGCGACTGACGTGTTACAACACCGCCGGGGGTGAGAGATGGCCACGCTGCGCGTCGACGATCCGTTCACCGGCGAGCTCGCCTGCGAGGTGCCGCTCGCGGAGTGGGACGAGATCAGCCGCGCGCTCGAGCGCGCGCGCGCGGGCGCGGCGCTGGCCGCGGCGCTCCCGCTCGATACGCGCAAAGAGCTGGTCGAGCGCGCGGTGCAGGTCATGGAGTCACGTGCCGACGCGATCGCGCCGGCCATCTCGCGTATGATGGGCAAGCCGCTCGCGCAGGCCGCAGGTGAGCTGCGAACGCTGGCCTCGCGCGCGCGCACGATGCTCGAGCTCGCCGACCGCGGGCTCGCGCCGATCGACCCCGGCGGCGACGACGGCATCGTGCGCCGCATCGAGAAGGTGCCGCTGGGAGTCGTGCTGGACCTGCCCGCCTGGAACTACCCGCTGCTGACCGCGGTGAACGTGGTCATGCCGGCGGTGCTCGCGGGCAATGCCGTGGTGGTGAAGCACTCGCCGCGCTCGCCCTCGTGCGGGCCGATGTTCGCCGACGCCTTCCGCGAGGCCGGCGCCGACCCGCGCATCGTGCAGTCACTCGACTGCACGCACGAGCTCACCGAGCGCATGGTTGGCGACCCGCGCGTCGACCACGTGGTGTTCACGGGCTCGGTCCACGGCGGCACGCGCATCAGCCAGGCGGCCGCGGGCCGGTTCCTGCAGATCGGCTACGAGCTCGGCGGCAACGACCCGGCCTACGTGGCCGCCGACGCC
>DATKAO010000197.1 GCA_035498015.1 Myxococcota bacterium | reverse complement strand
CCCGCGGCCGGTGACGCCGGGCGCCGCATGCCGGGCGGCCAGAGCCGTTGGAGCCGCGGCAAGGATCTGTCGTGGGAGCCTTTGCGGCCGGAGTTGGTGGTGGAAGTCGCGTATGAGCACATGCAGGGCGCGCGGTTCCGGCACATGGCGCATTTCCGGCGATGGCGTCCGGACAAGAAGCCGCGCGACTGCACGTATGCCCAGCTCGAGGTTGTGCCGCCGCACGAATTGAAAACGATTTTCGCGGCTCGGTAGCCGAAGGCACGGCACGCACGAGTGAGTGCGCCATCTCGTTCTTTTCTACTCTCGCGCCCGCTTGGTGCGCCATTCGCGCCATTCGCGCGTCGGGTCGTCGTCCGGGTCCGGCGTTTCCTGCAGCGGCCGCGCGGCCTCGGGTACGTGCCGCAGGTTCACGCGAATGCGCGTCCAGGTGGAGGATCGGCCGCGCATCGAGTCCACCAGCACATCATCTACGGCGAGATTGCGCGCAGCGCCGGGATGTTTGGCCTTCCATCTTTCGAGGCCCGCAAGTGCAGCCTCACGGTCCGGCGAGTTTGCCACCGTGATCAGCGGCATCTTGGTCCGCGGCTTCTTTTGCGCGGACCTGGCTCGTGAGGGTGCGACGCGCGGCGCCTCGCCTTCCATCCTGCGAAAGTGCGGCGGCCAGGGCGCGTCGGCCAGCCCTGCTGCCTCGTCTTCAGCGGCGAATTCCAACAATTTCTCGAGCGAACCCGGCGCCCGATCCATTCCGGCGTGCGGATCGCCAATACTCTCGAATCGCTTCGGCACAGTGAACATGGTGAAGTCGGCGGGATCGCATTCCGGCACTTCGTCCCAGCGGAGGGGCGTCGAGACGCGCGCATCCGGCAGCGGGCGAACCGAGTAGGCGGAGCACGTGGTGCGGTCCTTGGCGTTCTGGTTGTAGTCGAGAAACACCCCGTGGCGCTCCTCCTTCCACCACTTCGAGGTCGCGAGCGCCGGCAAGCGCCGCTCGACCTCGCGCGAGAGCGCGAGCGCGGCGCGCCGCACCTCGCTGAAGCCGAAGCGCGGCTCGATCCGCACCAGCACGTGCATGCCGCGCGAGCCGCTGGTCTTGGGCCAGCCCACCAGCCGCAGCTCTTCGAGCAGCGCCTTCACCTCGAGTGACACGCGCCGCACGTCGGGCCAGCCGACGCCGGGTCCCGGATCGAGGTCGACGCGCAGCTCGTCGGGGTGTTCGAGGTCGGCCGCGCGCACCGGGTGCGGGTGCAGCTCGATGCAGCCCAGATTCACGATCCAGGCCAGGCCCGCGGCGTCGTCGACCACCACCTCTTCGGCCGTGCGTCCCGACGGAAACGACAGCGTGACCGTGCGCAGCCAATCGGGCCGCGGCTCCGGCGCCCGCTTCTGGTAGAAGGCCGGCTCGTGCGCGCCGTTCACGAAGCGTTTCAGCACGACCGGCCGGTCGCGGATGCCGCGCAGCGCGCCCTCGGCCACCGACAGGTAGTAAGTGACGAGCTCGAGCTTCGAGAGCTGCGCCTTTTGCGAGAAGTACGGCTTGCTCGGGTTGCTGATCTGCACCTCCCGGCCCGAAAGCGACAGGACGTGCGGCGCCTCTTTCTTGGCCATGCCGGCAAGGCTACTCCTGTCCCGTGGCCGACACGAAACAGGACGTGCTCGACATGCTCCGCGACCTGGCGGAGCTCACGCTGCTAGACGAGGCCGATCCGAACTCGTTCCGCGTGCGCGCCTACGAGAGCGCGGCGCAGGCGATCGCCGCGCAGGCGACCGACCTGGGCAAGCTCACGGTGAAGGAGCTGCAGCAGATCGAGGGCATCGGCAAGAGCACGGCGGAGAAGATCCGCGAGCTGCTCGAGACGGGGAAGGTCGCGAAGCTGGAGACCCTGCGTCGGAAGCACCCGCCGGCCGTGGTCGCGCTGCTGCGCGTGCAGGGCCTCGGGCCCAAGGCGCTCGCGAAGCTGCGCGCCGAGCTGGGCGTGGCCTCGCTCGACGACCTGCGGCGCGCGCTGGCCGAGCACCGCGTGCGCGACCTCGCGGGCTTCGGCGCGAAGTCGGAGGAGAAGCTCGCGCAGTCACTCGCGCGCCTCGCCGCGCAGGGCGCGGTGGGGCGCACGCCGATCTCGGTCGCGCTGCCGCTCGCGCAGCGCATCGTGGCGCGCATGCGCGAAGTCCCGGGAGTCACGCGCGTGGAGATCTGCGGCTCCCTGCGGCGTTTCTCGGAGACGATCGGCGACGTGGACCTGGTGGTGGCGGCCGCCGACCCTGCGCCGGTCATGGAGGCCCTGGTGTCGATGAGCGTGGTCGAGCGCGTGCTCGGGCGCGGCGAGTCGAAGACCAGCGTCGTGACTCACCGCGGCACCCAGGTCGACCTGCGCGTGGTGGCCGAGCGGCAGTTCGGCGCGGCGCTGCTCTACTTCACCGGCTCCAAGGGTCACAACATCAAGCTGCGGCAGCTCGCGCTGGCGCGCGGCTGGACCTTGAACGAGTACGCGCTCTCCGAGCTCGAGGGCGGGCGCGTGGTGGCGAGCGAGAGCGAGGCCGAGATCTACGCGGCGCTGGGGCTGCCGTTCATTCCGCCCGTGCTGCGCGAGGACGCGGGCGAGCTCGAGGCCGCGGCGCGCGACGCGCTGCCCGCGCCGCTCGGACCCGTGATCGGCGATTTCCACGTACACACGACGGTGTCGGGCGACGGGCGCTCGACGCTCGACGAGGTGATCGCCGCGGCGCGCGCGCGCGGCTGCCGCGTGCTGGCGATCACCGACCACGCCGAGGGCACGCTCTCGGGCGTGGGCCGCGAGGCGCTGCTCGAGCAGCGCGCCGAGATCCAGGCGCGGCGCAAGCAGCTCGGTGACTCGCTGGTGCTCCTGCACGGGGTCGAGCTGAACATCGGCCCCGCCGGCGAGCTCGACTACGACCCGGAGTTCCGGCGCGGCTTCGACTGGTGTCTGGCCTCGATCCACGACCACTTCGAGCTCGACCGCGCGGCGCAGACGCGGCGCGTGGTCAGCGCCATGCAGGACCCCTCGGTGCGCATGATCGGTCACCTGTCCGCGCGCATGATCGGCGGCCGCCCGCCCGTCGAGCTCGACCTCGACGCCGTGTTCGCGGCCGCGGAGGCCACCGACACGGCGCTCGAGGTGAACGGCGCGCTGCCGCGGCTCGATCTCTCGGTCGAGGCGCTGCGCCGCGCGCGCGAGCGCAACGTCACCTTCGTGCTCACCAGCGACGCCCACCACGCGCGCGAGCTCGACCGCGTGACCTACGCGGCGCTGAACGCGGAGCGCGCCTGGGTCCCGCGGGAGAAGGTCGCCAACACCTGGCCAGCCGAACGGCTCGCCGCCTGGGCAAAGTCTGACTGACTTCGTTCGCCTTCGGCTCACTGCGCGCGCCTGCGGCGCTTGCACGCCTCGCTCAGGGCGGCCTTCGCTCGGCCCTGACTGACTTCGTTCGCCTTCGGCTCACTGCGCGCGCCTTTGGCGCTTGCACGCCTCGCTCAGGGCGGCCTTCGCTCGGCTACCCCATCGCGCGCAGGTCGGCGAAGCTCACGAGCCCGACTCCGGCGAGAATCAGCGCGAAGCCGCCCAGCAAGGTCGCATCGGGCACCTCGCCCAGCGCCGCTGCGGACACCGCGATCCCCATCGCGGGCACGGCCAGGAACGAGAGCGAGCTCGTGACTGCGGGGAGGGAACGCGAGATCGAGGTCGCGGCCCAGAACGCGAACGCGGTCGCGAGTGGCCCGTTGTAGGCCAGCACGGCCCACAGCGCGGGCGACGACCGAGGCCGCGCGCCGCCGTCGACCAGGAACGCCACCGGAGTCACGACCAGCGCCGCCAGCAGGAGCTGCCAGGGAGTCACCTGCAGCGGCGACAGGTGCCAGCGGTGAGCCCGGATCTGCAGCACCGCGATGCTCCAGGAGAGCGCCGCCGCCATGAGCAGCGCGCTGCCGGCAACCAGGCCGCGGTCGCTCCAGTCCAGACTCGCGGGGTTGAACAGCAGCGCGACGCCGAGCAGCCCGAGCGCCACGCCCGCCCACTTCAGCGCCCCGACGCGCTCGTGCAGGAAGAGCATCGCGCCCGGCACGACCCAGAGCGGCGTGGTGTACACGAGCACCGCCGAGCGCCCCGCCGACACGTGAGTCAGTCCCACGTTCACCATGGGCTGGAACAGCGCCATCTGCGAGAGACCCACGGTGGCGATCACGGGCAGGTCGCGCCGCGTCGGCCGTGCGAGCTGGCCGGTCGCCGCGAGATACGCGAACAGGCAGGCCGCCCCCAGCCAGAAGCGCGCGCACGCGAACCACAGCGGGGAGATGTACGACACGCCCACCTTCAGGATCGGCCAGTTCGCGCCCCAGATCAGCACGACCAGCGCGAGCAGGCCGTAGGCCTGGCGGCGGGTGAGCGGCTCCGACAAGCGTCAGCTTCCGCGCTGGGGGCCGGGCCGGCCGTTCTCGACGCTGAAGCTCGCGAGCGTCGAGAGCGTGGCTTTCGGGTCGCGCACGTCCGAGATCACCTGGAAGCGCGCGGTGAGTCGCTCGGGCGCGAGGTCGATCGCCAGATAGCCGCGCTGGCGGCTGTCGAAGAAGTGGACGTGCGGGTTGTCGGCGGCGAAGGCCGCGAACTTCTCGTACGGCGGACCCCAGGAGGAGATGGAGGTGCCGATCAGCTCGGACGCCACCACGGGTGACTTCGGGTCGTCGAAGTCGAGCTTCAGGTCGTTCGCCCAGAAGGAGTGGATGTCGCCGCCCAGGACCACCGGGTTCTTCACCTTCGCGTCGTGCACGTGCTGGAGCAGCCGGGCGCGGCTCACCGGATAGCCGTTCCAGTCGTCGGTCCAGGAGCCGGCGCTGCCGTCCGCCTGGCGCTCGCGCAGCTGGGCCATCATCACGTCCTGCGCGATCACGTTCCAGCGCGCCTTCGAGTGACTCAAGCCGTCGGCGAGCCACTTCTCCTGCGCCATGCCGATCATGGAGCGCGCGGGGTCGACGAGCTCCGGGCAGCTCTTCGCGCTCTCGACGTGCCCTCCCCCGTGACTCGGCTTCGACCAGCAGGCCTCGCGCGAGCGGTACTGGCGGCCGTCGAGCACCTGGAATTCGACCAGGTCGCCGAACGCGTAGCGGTCGTAGAGCCGGAGGCTCGCACCCTGTGGCCGCGAGACGGCGCGCAGGGGCATGTGCTCGTAGAAAGCCTGGTAGGCCGCGGCGCGCCGCGCCAGGAACGCGTCGGGGTCGGCGAAGTCCTGCGACCAGCGGTCGGCGTAGTCGTTCTGCACCTCGTGGTCGTCCCAGGTCATGAGCGCGGGCGCACAGGCGTGCACGCGCTGCAGGTCGGGGTCCGTGCGGTACTGCGCGTAGCGGTTGCGGTAGCCCGCCAGTGTCTTGGTCTCGGCGCCGTCGCTGTGCGTGCGCACCGTGGCACGGCTCTTCTCGAGATACTCGTAGATGTAGTCTCCCAGGAACAGCACCAGGTCGGGCTGCTCGGCAGCCAGGTGGCGGTAGCTCGCGAACCACCCGGCTTCGTAGTTCGAGCACGAGACACAGCCGACGCGCAGCCGTGCCAGCGGAGCGCCCGGCGCGGGAGCGGTCTGCGTGCGGCCGACCGGGCTCGTCGAGTCACCCGCGTGGAAGCGGTACCAGTAGGGCCGGGCGGGCGCGAGCCCGGTCACTTCGAGGTGAACCGCGTGCGCCCACGCGGCCTCGGCCTTGGCGCTGCCGCGCTGGACGACCTGGCTGAACGCCTCGTCGGCCGCGATCTCGTAGCCCAGCTCCACGTCGCCGGGCGGCATGCCGCCGGGCGACGCGGGGTCGGTCGAGAGCGGAACGGGCGCGAGCCGGGTCCAGAGCACGAAGCCGTCGGGCAGCGGGTCGCCCGAGGCCACGCCCAGGCTGAACGGCTCGGCGCTCCACTTCGGCGCGCGCAGCACGCTCGAGAAGCGCAGCACGGCCGGCGCCGCGAGCGCTCCCGCTACGAACCGGCGCCGTGTGATGCGGGGGACGGCCATGCGCGACTCACGCCTCGCGGTAGAGGATCAAAAGGATCCCGACCAGCGCGAAGCAGGTCGGCCACACCCACGAGGCGCGGCGCGCCGCCGCGCTGCCGGGCAGTCTCACCTCGAGCCAGCGCGACCAGCCCGCACCCACGCCCAGGAGCGCCAGCGGCGCGTGCGTGTACTCGATCAGGAGCTCCTCCTTCACGTTGCCCAGCGCGTGTGAGTGAGTCAAAAGCATCGCTCCGCCCGCCGCGCACAAGAGCGGCAGCACGAGCGCGGCGCGCTGCGAGCGCGTGCGACCGGTGCGGACGCTCCACTCGAAGAAGGCGAAGATCGTGATCAGCGCCATGAACACGCGGTGCTGCGCGACCTCGGGCTCACGGAAGCTCGCCCAGAAAGAGATACTGCCCATGGGCCAGGCCTCGGGGTCCGAGCGGATCAACAGGAACACCGCCAGCCCCGCGAACAACAGCGGCCAGCTGCGCGCCCAGCGCGCGCCGAATGCGCGCTCGATCAGCGCCAAGAGGCCGATCGCGAGCACGAACATGCCCGCCCAGTGGTGGTTGTACTCCGACCACGCCACGTCCTCGGCCTTGTAGGGCGGCGGCATGCCCGCACCCGGCACGTAGGCCGGCGGGGCCTGCTCGCCGCGCGCGGCGGCCTGGGCGTCGAGCTGCTTCTGCAGCACCTGCAGCGCCAGCGACGAGTGGTCGGGGCTGGTGAGGCGCGGCCAGGTCGGCGCCATGCGCGCGCCCAGCTCGGCCAGCGTGAGTCGCCCTTCGCGCAGGTCGATCGCGGGCGGCACCGAGATCAGCGACGCGGTGGCGAGAAAGACGGTGATGCCGATGCCGATCTCGACCTCGGTGAAGCGCCGCAGTGCCAGCAGCGGCCCCTCGGGGTCGCGCTCGAGCTGTCGCACGCGCCGCGAGTTGAAGTAACCCAGCGCGAGCAGGGTCGCGGCCATGACTCCCTTGACCCCGACCATCACGCCGTACGCCGTCCCGTACACGCCCTCGATCGCCCCGACGTAGGCATACGAGAGCGCGGCCGCGCCGGCCAGCAGCGTGCCGACACTCACCGTGGCCAGGCCGTGGAAGCGGCGGGCGAGCGGGTGCAGCTCCTTGCCTTCGATCGGCAGCGCCAGCGTCGCCGCCAGGTAGGGCAGCGCGCCGATCCACGTGCACGCCGCGCCCTCGTGCAGGAAGGTGACTGCGCCGAGCAGCCACTGGTGCTCGAGCCGGGCAGCGGCGTGACTGGTCGCGACCGAGCCGCCGAGCATGCACAGCGCCGGCAGCGCGAGCAGCGCGCCCGGCGCGCGGGGCCGCGTGAGCACGAGGCCGGCCAGAACGAGCCCGGCCGCCGCCTGCGCGATGCCGGCGCGCACGAAGTCCGCGTGCAGCGGGTTCGCGCGCTCCCAGCCCAGGATCTGGACCAGCGCCGCCAGGTCGGAGCCCAGCGCCAGCAGCGCGAACAGCGCGAGCGCGAGCGACGCGGACACGATCCCGATGCGGCAGCGCCGCAGCATGGCATGGCCGGCCTCGCCCAGACGCGGCGCGCGCGGCCGCGCCACGAACAACAGGAACGCCAGCCCGCCGATGGCCAGGGCCTGCGCCGCCAGCGCGGAGCCGCGCAGCAGCACCGAGAGATAGCCGAAGAAGTCGACGAACAGCGCCAATGTGACTCTACGGAGCGCGCACTTTGAAGGTCACGTCCCCTCGTGACACGTGACCATCGACCGAGAGCACTTGCCAGCGCAGCCGGTAGGTGCCGGGCTCGAGGCCCGAAGCCTTCGCGTCCAGCCGGTTCGGCTCCGCGCTGGGCTTCAGCGCAAGTGTCTGGCTGCCGGCACCCACGGGCGCGAGCTCGTGCTCGCTCTCCGCGGCCCGCACCAGCACCACGCTCGAGCGCTCGGCGTCGATGCGGCTGTTGAACTCGAGCGACACGTCGACGTCGGGCCCCTGCACCTCGGAGGCCTGCTTGGGCTGCGAGCCGACCAGAATGGCGTGGGCCGACGCGCCGCCGGCCAGGCCGAGCGCGGCCGCCGCTGCGGCCGCCAGGAGCCCCGTGACTCGCCGCATCAGGCGCCCTGCCGGGGCTGGTTCAGCTCGACCAGGTTGCCGGCCGGGTCGCGCAGGAATGCCTGCCGCCCCGCGCCCGGCACGTTCATCGGCCGACTCACTCGCAGGCCGCGCTCTTCCAGCTCGCGGCAAGCCGCGTCGACGTCCTCCACCCGGAAGGCGAAGTGCTCCCCGCCCGGTACCCGGTGGTCCTTCACCTCGATCAGGTGGATCTCCTGACTGCCGGTCCGCAGCCAGTATCCCGGGAAGCCCAGGTCGGGGCGCGGCAGCTCTTCGAGGCCGAGCACGTCGATGTAGAAGCGCGCGACCTTCTCGGCGTTGTCGACGTTCAGCGAGACGTGGTGCACACCGGAAAGCTTCATGAACTCCGATGGTATCATCGCGTTCGCATGCCCGAAATCGCGAAGCTCAACGTTCCGGGGCTCGGCAAGCTCAAGGCCTTCTCGCACGCGACGCGCGCCGGGGGCTTCGTCTTCGTGGCGGGAACGCTCGGCACCCAGGGCGAGAAGTTCGAGCTGGTGTCCGGCGGCGCCAAGGCCGAGACCCGGCAGACGCTCGAGAACATCCGCACGATCCTGCGCGGTGCGGGCGCGGACCTGGCGGACGTGGTGAAGGTGAACGTCTTCATCACCGACATGAAGCGCTTCGCAGAGATGAACGAGGCCTATCTCGAGTTCTTCCCCAACGAGCCGCCCGCGCGCATCACCGTGGAGTGTTCGGGCCTCGCGCTGGGCGCGTTCGTCGAGATCGACTGCGTCGCGTACAAGCCATGACCGCGATGAGAGCGAGGCCGAGCGAAGGCCGCCCTGAGCGAGGCCGCCCACCGCGGGACATCGGCACGCGGGCCGATGTCGGGCGCAGGCGCGCGCAGCGAGCCGCAGGCGAGCGAAGTCAATTGTGAAAGTCTGGCTGTCGGTCGACATGGAAGGGATCTCGGGGCTCGTGCGCTGGGCCGACGTGATCTCCACCGGCATGGACTTCCAGCGCAACCGGCGCTTCATGACCGAGGACGCCAACGCCGCGATCGCGGGCGCGTTCGACGCGGGCGCGAGCGAGGTGGTGGTCGAGGAGAACCACGGGGTCGAGGAGCTGTGTGACCTGGTGCTCGACGAGATCGACCCGCGCTGCAGCGTGGTGCGCGGTGCGGGTCGGCCCGCCGCGACCACCATGGCCGGACTCACGCACGACACGGCGGTCGTGCTGTTCGTGGGTCACCACGCGCGCGCCGGGTCGTTCCCGGGAATCATGGCGCACACGGTCGCCTACGAGCGCTTCAGCGAGGTGCGCCTGGCCGGCACGCCGATCGGCGAGAGCGAGATCATGACCATCCGCGCAGGCGAGCTCGGCGTGCCGGTGGGCCTGATCTGCGGCGACCAGGTGGTGTGTGCGGAGCTCTCGAAGCGCGCGCCCTGGATCGAGACGGTGTGCGTGAAGCGCGCGCTCTCGAACGTGGCCGCGGAAGTGATTCCGCCCGCGCGTGCCCGCGACCGGATCCGCGCGGGCGCGCGCCGCGCCGTGGAGCGCGCGCGGCGCGGCGAGCTGCCGCCCTACCGCGACCAGCCCGCGCCGCACGAGATCGAGGTCGACCTGCGTAAGCCGGTCGAGGACGAGCTGCGCGCCAACCTCTCGCGCATGCCCGAGTTCGAGCTCGTGGACGAACGGCGCGTGCGCACGCTCGCGCCCGACATGGACACGGGCTTCCGGCGCATCGCCTACCTGTCGTACGGCCAGCGTACGCGCTCGACCCGCTACTGACCGCGAGTCACTCGGGCGTGGTGTAGGCCGCGGTGATGCCGCCGTCGACGAGGAACGTCGCGCCGGTGGTGAACGACGACTCGTCCGAGGCCAGGAACAGCGCCGCGCGCGCAATCTCCACCGCCTCGCCGAAGCGGCCCATGGGAATGTGCACGAGCCGGCGCTGGCGCTTGGGCTCGGTGTCGAGATACTTCATGAGCAGCTCGGTGCGCAGCGGCCCCGGGCAGAGCGCGTTTACGCGGATCTTCTCGCGCGCGTGGATCGCCGCCAGCTCGCGCGACATGGCGAGCACCGCGCCCTTGCTCGAGGTGTAGGCGAGCTGCGGCGTGGCCGCGCCCAGCACGGCCACGAACGAGGCCACGTTGATGATCGAGCCGCCGCCGGCGCGGCGCAGCGCGGGGATGCCGTACTTGCAGCCCAGAAACACGCCGCGCACGTTGATCGCCATGGTGAGGTCCCACACCGACTCCTCGGTGTCGACCGCGCCGTTGTCGGCGATGTGCGAGATACCGGCGTTGTTCATCAGCACGTCGAGGCGGCCGAACTCGCGCTCGGCGACGGCGATCATGGCCTGCGCGTCGGCGCCTTTGGACACGTCGGCACGCACGGCGACCGCGCGCCCGCCCGCACCCGTGACTTGCGCGACCGTGCGCTCGCCCGCCTCGGCGTTCACGTCGGCGACCACGATCTTCGCGCCCTCGCTCGCGAACAGGAGCGCGGTCTCGCGGCCGATGCCGCTGCCCGCGCCCGTGATCAGCGCGACCTTGCCTTGCAATCTCATGACCCCCCTCCGTAGCCGAGCGAAGTCAATCTGTCACTTCGAGAGGTGTTCCGCGAGCAGCTCGACCAGCGCGCGCCGGTCGAAGGGCTTGGCGGCGAAGGCGTTGCAGCCGCAGGCGAGACAGCGCTCGCGGTCCTCGATCATGGCGTGGGCCGAGAGCGCGATGATCGGCCGGGTGAAGCCCGCGTCGCGCAGCGCCTGCGTGGCGGCGTAGCCGTCGATCTCGGGCATCTGCATGTCCATCAGCACCGCCCCGAACGGCCGGCCCTCGCGCTCCGCGGCGAGCGCCTGGTCGATCGCCGAGCGGCCGTCGGAGGCGAACTCGAGCTCGAGCCCCACGCGCGAGAGCAGGCGCTGGATCAGGCGCTGGTTGTCGACGCCGTCCTCGGCCACCAGCACGCGCCCGCGCAGCGTGGTGGGGGCGGCGTTCGGCGTGCTCTCGCGCAGCACGAGCTCGGAGTCGTGCAGCTCCGCGCCGGGCCGCGGCGAGCCGTCGGCGGCGCCCACGGGCAGGCGCAGCCGGAAGGTCGAGCCGCGGCCGAGCTCGCTCTCCAGCTCGAGCTTGCCGCCCAGCTGCTGCGCCAGGCCGAGCGAGATCGCCAGCCCGAGCCCGGTGCCGCCGTAGCGGCGTGACTCGGAGGCGTCGGCCTGCGAGAAGGGCGCGAACACGCGCTCGCGGTCGGCGGGGGCGATGCCGATGCCCGAGTCGATCACGTCGAAGCAGATCTCGCCCGCCCCACCCGACACCGGACGGTGTGACACCAGAAGGCGTACCCCGCCCTGCTCGGTGAACTTGATCGCGTTGCCCACCAGGTTCACCAGGATCTGCTGCAGGCGCAGCGCGTCGGACCAGATCCGGTCGGGGAGTTCCGCGGCGAGCTCGAGCTCGAGCAACAGCCCCTTGGTGCGCGCGCGCTCGCGCAACAGCGCCACGACGTGCTGCGAGACCGAGATCGGCGAGGTCTCGCCGCGCCGCACCTCGAGCCCGCCCGCCTCGATCTTCGACAGGTCGAGCATGTCGTTGATCAGCGCCAGCAGGTGGTGGCCGTTGCGGCGCAGGGTCTCGATCGCCTCGCGCCGCTCGGTCTCCGACAGCTCCGGCTCGGCCAGCACGTCGGTGTAGCCGAGGATCGCCGTCATGGGCGTGCGGATCTCGTGACTCACGTTGGCCACGAACAGACTCTTGGCGCGGCTGGCCGAGGTCGCGGCGTCGCGCGCCGCGACCAGCGCGCGCTGCGCCTCCTCTTCGAACACCCCGTGCATGTAGACCAGCCCGCCGCACAGCACCGTGGCCGCGAGCAGCGCGACGAGTCTCTCGACCGCGAGCTGCGTGCCCGTGGGCGCGCCCGACAGCTCGATGCCCAGGAAGTCGAGCATGGAGCAGGCCACGAGAAAGGCGGCGACGCCCGCCGTGGTCGCGATCACCGTGCGGCTGCCCGCGCAGGCGCGCGCGAGCACGGGCACCACCGCGAACCAGAACAGGCCCGGCGAGCGCATGCCGCCCTTGGCCAGGGTGAACAGGACGGCCACGCCGACCACGAGCCACATGCCGACCTGGGCCGCGCGCTCGGTGTCTCCGCGCCGCCACAGCCAGGCCGTGATTCCCAGGCCCGCCGCCGAGCCGAAGCCGAGCGGCAGGATCGTGCGCCAGGCGCTGGCGAACGGCTCGAGCGCGAGCTCGAGCCCGATCCGCGCGAGCGAGTACGAGACCAGCACCACCACGTTGAACACGATCACGCGCGCGCGCCTGCGCACGATCGGGTCCCGATGGAGCGCCGCCGGCACCCAGCGATCCACGAGCTCGACCCAGCCCAGCGCCCTGCGCGCCGCCGCCATCCCACCGCCTCACGCCGCAGATGAAGCGCCAACCGCATCGGCGCAATCGCGAAAGGCCTTGATCGGCCGAGGCTTTCCGGTATTCAAACGCGTCTTCGCACTGCACTGGAAGCGAGGCGCGACAAGCCATGGACGGCGACGAACGGCGGGTGGCCAGCGAGGTCGAACGGCGCCGGACGTTCGCGATCATCTCGCACCCCGACGCCGGCAAGACCACGCTGACCGAGAAGCTCTTGCTGTTCGGCGGCGCCGTGCGCGAAGCCGGCGCCGTGCGTGCCCAGCGTGCAGCGCGCTACGCCACCAGTGACTGGCTGGAGCTCGAGAAGCAGCGCGGCATCTCGGTGTCCAGCTCCGTCATGCACTTCGATTGGAGTCCCGCTGAGCGCATCGGCACCCTGCCCATGCGCTTCCGGGTGAACATTCTCGACACGCCCGGTCACCGCGACTTCAGCGAAGACACCTATCGCACGCTGCTCGCCGCCGACTCCGCGGTCATGCTGATCGACTCCGCGAAGGGCGTGGAGGCGCAGACGCGCAAGCTCTTCGAAGTCTGTCGCCTGCGGCACATCCCGATCTTCACGTTCGTGAACAAGCTGGACCGCCACGGCCGCGACCCGCTCGAGCTCATGACCGAGATCGAGCAGGTGCTGCGCATCGACGCCATCCCGCTCAACTGGCCGATCGGCTCGGGCAGCGAGTTTGCGGGCGTATACGATCGGCTGGGCGCGCGCTCGCTGTATTTCTCGGGCGGCAAGCACGGCACCACGCTGGTCGAGCAGCGCGAGGTCGCGGGCCCGCCGGAGAGCAAGTCCGTGCGCGACTCACTCGAGCTGCTCGACGGCGCGGGCGCGAAGTTCTCGCCGCTCGAGCTGCGGCGCGGCGCGCAGACGCCGCTGTTCTTCGGCAGCGCGCTCACCAACTACGGCGTGCTGCCGTTCCTGGAGCGCTTCCTCGAGCTCGCGCCCTGCCCCGGCCCGCGCGAGACCGCGGCCGGCCCGGTCGACCCGGTGCGCGACGAGTTCTCGGGCTTCGTGTTCAAGATCCAGGCGAACATGGACCCCGACCATCGCGATCGCGTCGCCTTCCTGCGCATCTGCTCCGGGCGCTTCGTGCGCGGCGAAGACGCGGTGCTGGCGCGCACGCAGAAGCCGGTGCGACTGGCTCACTCCACGCTGCTCATGGGTCAGGGCCGCGAGGAGGTCGACGAGGCGTTCCCCGGCGACGTGGTCGGACTGTTCGACCCGGGCGTGTTCCGCATCGGAGACACGCTGTCCTCCAGCGGCCGGATCGCGTACGCGGGCGTGCCGACCTTCTCGCCCGAGCACTTCCGCCGCGTCGAGGTCGCCAAGGTCGAGCGGCGCAAGGCGCTGGCCAAGGGCCTGGAGCAGCTGGCGCAGGAAGGCGCCGTGCAGATCTTCACCGACCCGGGCAGCGGCACGGCGGCCCAGATCCTGGGCGTCGTGGGCCCGCTGCAGTTCGACGTGCTCGTGCACCGCATGGCGTCGGAGTACGGCGTCGAGCTGCGACTCACTCCCCTGCCCTACAGGGTCGCGCGTTGGGTGCACGGCAGCTACGACCCCGACGTGCTGCGCTATTCCGACGCCATGCGCCTGGTCGAGGACCGCGACCAGCGCACGGTGCTCCTGGCCGAGAGCCCGTGGCACATCGAGCGCGCGCTCGCGCGCCACCCCGAGATCCAGCTCAGCGAGACCTCGGACCCGCAGCTGCGCGGCTGAGTCAGTGACTGGAGAAGGGGTCCGGCCCGCTCTCGTTGCTGAGCGCGACCGCCTTCTCGGCCACCGCGCGCGCTGCCTCCTCGATCGTGGCGAAGCGCTGCTCGGCGAGCGCGCGCTTGGCTTCGGCGAAGGCCTCGGGCTTGAAGCCGGTGTGTGTGCGCGGCCGCAGCCCGACCACGTGGCCGAGGTTCACGTCGGCCGCCGAGACACCGCCGGA